>NZ_JBIUVQ010000022.1:0-115790 GCF_044743035.1 Streptomyces sp. NPDC087787 | reverse complement strand
CGAACGCGATCACGTCCACCTCCTGGTGCACTATCCGCCCAAGGTCGCCGTCTCCAAGCTGGTCAACAGCCTCAAGGGCGTTTCCGCCCGCCGGATACGCCAGGAGTTCACCGGCCAGATCAACCGCGCCCTCATGCACGGGCACCTGTGGTCGCCCTCGTACTTCTCCGCGTCCTGCGGCGGAGCACCGTTGGCGATCGTCCGCCAGTACATCGAACAGCAAAAACGCCCGCTCCAAGGCGCGGGTCAGAGCAGTCCCGAGATGCATTCGTCCCCGGCGTGAACGCCGGGGCCTTCTGCAAGAGTCCCGGTAAGGGCGGGTGTAGAGGAAGTCGGCGGCCAGGAAACCTGTCACCGTCGCCACGGCGGCCGGCCCGAGACCACCGACGACGGCCGCGAGAACGACGGTCAGGAGCGTGCACAGCAGTGCTCCCGCCAGACCGAGACTGCCTCGGGCGGGAAGCACCAGCACCGTCACCACCACAGGAGCGAGCACCGACAGCGCCCAGCCGATCGCGGCGCGCCGGGCCGACAGAGGCGTCCGGCCCCGGTGCGTGGGGCGGACGAGGCGGGGCAGCCGGGCGGTCAGCGGGTGCTTGGACGGCCTGTGCGGCGGGATGACGTGGACCTCCACCGGCCCGGCCGCCCGGACGACTCGGTTGATCACGGAGCCGTACAGCATCTGGTAGCCGTGACTGCGGCGGCTCGCGCCCAGCACGAGCTGGCTCGCCGGCTCCGCGCGCGTGAAGTCGAGGATCGCACGGGCCACGTCCTCGCCGGCGACCTGGACATACCGCCCCCCGAGCTCGGCGAGCAGCCGGCGCTGGCCGCTCAGCCAGGGCGGGTCGGGCTCCTTCAGACCACTGGGGTTACGGACGTGGACGCCGACGAGTTCGGCCCCTGTACCGGTGGCCAGTTGGGCGGCCCGGTGGAGGACTCGATCGCCCTCCGTCTCGCCCGTCAGCGCGGCGACGATCCGCGAGCCGCGTCGGAGCGGTCGGACGGCCCCCGGCCGTGACCTCCCACCGCAGTTCACCACCGATCAGCTGCGCGAGGTCCGCACACAGACGCGGCACCAGACCGGTGACCGGAACCAGGGCACCGACAACCTCCCTCGCTTCGACGTCGAGGGGACCGTGATCGGCCAGCCGGATCCCGACCCGGCCGTCAGCCGTCCCCACGGCCACGGCGGGCGGCTCGCCGTCGGGGCTGCGGCGCAGCGCATGGGCCGCCAGATCGGTCACCACCCGGGTGAGCACCGTGGCATCCGCGATCACGTCCGGGAGATCCTCGGTCATCTCCAGCGTCAGGATGTGCCCGCCCGGCCCGAGGTCGCCGAGCGCGACCGCCATGACCTCATCCATGTCGACCGGTCGCAGATGCACGTCCGGGGCTCCGGCGTGCGCCCGGCTCAGGTACAGCACGTCGCCGACGAGCGCCCCGATCCGGCGAACGGCCGCCGCGGCACCGGCTCCAGCCCCTCGGCCATCTCCAACGTCAGCCGACGGCCGTACGGTTCCACCAGACCGATCACCACATCGGTACCGCGCCCCCTGCGACGCTGCCCCTCGGCCAGCATGGCGTACGTCTTGCCCACCCCGGGAGCCGCTCCCAGGTACACCCGCAGACGCCCACGAGCCACCACCGACCACCTCCCTGCCCCGGTCCCACGGCAGCCCGGCCACCGGTCGCATCCGGCAGCTGATCCACTGCCCATACTGCGACCGCCTGGGCGCGTGCCACGAAGGCCGACCGGAACTGTCACCCCCCCCAAGCAGCCGGTCGATCAGCGCGTCCTTGTCCTCCGGCGCCGTCCTCCCCGCCCGCTTGGCCCGCGAGACCCAGCTCGCCGGCGTCGTCTCGTTGACCCCACGCTACGAGGGCATGGTCAAAGTGATCGAGAAAATCCTCCACCACGGTCGGTGTCACCGAATTCAGCTTCCGCGATCCGATCACCAGGTTGATCTGTGCCCTGAAGTGGCTCGCCAGGGTTTTCGCGGTCGAGTACTCGGTTTTCTTGCGCTGCCGAGGCAACCACGCCTGGGCGCACTCCTCCATCGTCTGCTGCCCCAGTTGACGGCGCGCCTCCGCCACCGAGGGAGCCGTCTTCTTCCGGTTGGCGTAGAGCACCGTCAGCCTTTCGACCGCCGCGTCCTGGGTCCGATACCCGGTTTCCTCTGGCTTTTTCCCCGAGCGTCGCGAAACCGGATGGTGTAGTCGTGCGGGCACCGGCTGGGCTTGGAGCAGTCACAGGGCTCGAAGAAGGAGCCCATGCCGCGGGCGAGCCGGCGGGCCAAGGAGCGACACCTTCCGGAGGACGAGTGAACCAGCGGACCTGGTCCTGCTGACGCGCCCCGCGGTCGGCAAGTCGGGCGCCCGACGGCCGGCGCGCTGCGGATCTTCGGTGCGGCCCCGGGTTCGACGGAGGCGGTCCTGCGCACCGCGTTCCTCACCCAGGAGAAGCCACTGTTCCGGCGCTTCACCGTGGCCGAGACGCTGCGGCTCGGCCACGAGCTGAACCCCCACTGGAACCAGGGGGTCGCCGAGGGCATTGTCCGCGCGGGCCAGGTGCCGCCGGCGGCGAGGATCGGCACCCTGTCCGGCGGTCAGCGCACCCGCGTCGCCTTCGCCCTGGCCTTCGGGAAGTGCCCTGACCTGCTCATCCTCGACGAGCCGATGGCCGACCTGGACCCGCTGGTCCGCCGCGAGCTCATGGCCACGCTGACGGCGGCGGCAGCTGAACGCGGCACGACGGTACTGATCTCCTCGCACATGATCGCCGAGCTGGAACACATCTGCGACTACCTTCTCGTCGTCGCGAACGGTGGCCTGCGTCTCGCGGGCGAGGTGAACGAACTACGGGCGGCACACGCCCTGTTCGCGGTCCCGCCGGGCACCTCGTTCGCGGCCGGGAGCCCGCACCGGGTCATCGGTTCCGAGTCGCCCGGTGTCGAGGGCCGGCCCGGCGTCCTCGTACGGCTCGGCGCCCCGATCCAGCACGGCGGACAGGCCGAGACGCCCACTCTGGAGGAGCTGCTGCTCGCCTACCTGCGCTCACCCGACGCGCCCCCGCCCCGCTCCCACGGCCTCGCGTGCCCTCCGCTGCACCGGTGTCCCTCGACGAGGCGAAGCCCGTCCACCCGGCCGAGATGCGCCTCGAACCGCTGCCTCTGAACTCATGGGCATGAGCAGGTCTTCGGAGCTCTGGTCCAGCACGGCCAACCCCGGTGCTCTGCCCTCTCGGATCCGCCGGGCGATGTCCGCCGGGGCGAAGTGCGCCGGACTCGCAGTGGCCCACGCTTTCCTCTCAGCGGTGAAGGCGTGGGGCAGCAGCGTCCGTTATTCCTCTCGGAGATGCTCATGCGAGGTGCCGAGCCCGTCGGCCGGCTCCGGAAGGGCGTGCAGGCCGTTGAGGCCGAGTAGCGCAGCCGGGCAGGGCGCGTCGGAAAGCTCCGACCCGTGGCGGAGCGGAGCCTCCGCCGTCAGAGAACGCGGCCTGACCGCCGTCGGCTTGGCGGGCGGTAGTGATCTCGCTGGAGCGCCCCATGAGCGTGCTGACCACCTCGACCGGGGTGCCGTCGCGCAGCAGCCGAGTCGCACGGGTGCGCCGCCACCGGTGCGGGTCCAAGCCGATGCTGGTCCGCCGCCGCAGCCGGCGGACCAAGGCGTAGATGGCTGGACAGGCCAACGGCCGGCCCTGCGAATGCCCCCAGAGGTTGACGAAGACGTAGTCGGAGTCGAGGTCGCCGTACTCCCTGTGGAGGACTTCCGCGAACAGTCGCACCAACTCGGCGCTGACCGGGATCGTGCGCTGGGTGACGGACTTGGTGCGGGCGCCGTTCGCGTTCAGCCGGGGCCGCACCGTCACCGTGCGCTCGGCCGCGGCGATGTCCTCGTGCCACAGTCCGAGCGCCTCGACGGTGCGCATCCCGGTGTCCGTAGAGCACGGCGAACAGCAGCCGGTCCCGTAACCGCTCGCAGGCATCGAGGATCTGCCGCACCTCGGTCGCGGTCAGCACCCGGGGCAGCTTGCGCGGCTCCCTGAGGGAGATCGCCCGCCGTGGCGCGGCCATCGACTTGCTGATGTGGTGCAGGAACGGCTTCCACGAGCCCCCGCGGCCCCGGCCGGGCTGCCAGGTCACCAGCAGATCGCCCAGTTCGCCGCCGCCGCGTGCAGCGTGCTGGTAGAACGCGGACAGCTTCCGGTTGATCGTCCGCTCGGTGCACTGCGCTGACACCGCCGGCAGCACCGCCACCTCACCGCCGGCAAGCACCCGCGAGCGTCAGACATACACGCTCACCCTCGAGTTGATCAAAGACGGACGCCTTGACAACCCCAACCTCTCCTAGAAACAGCGGTGTTGCACTACAAGGAACGTGGCCGCCTGCCAGGGCGTGGCCGCCCGACCGGAGGTCACCCGACAGCCCTCTGAGGCCACCCGTTACGTTACGTGCGCTCGGGCAGGCGGCCGCGACCGATACGCCCAGCCGAGTCTGCGGGCCGGCCACCTCGTGCCGACCGCCGGCGGTCCCTCCCGGCCCGGCACGAAGCCCCGTAGCCGAAGAAAGTCTGGATTGCCGTCTCCACATGCTGAGTTACGAGGGCCGCGCCGGGCGTCCCACGCCTCCGGCCCACGATGCAAGGAGCCGGTGCGGGGCCTCTACTGCCTCCCGGATGGCGGCCACCGGGCACCGGCGCACCGGGCGCGGCCCGCCCGCGAAGCGGCCGGAAATTCACGAGACCAAAACCTAGACACCTGTCAATTTTTGGCGTTAGCTTGGCCGCACTTCACCGCTGAAAGGCAGGCCTCGCCGTGCTGCGGAAGGTCCTGGCCTCAATGACGAGGGGATCGACGATGGAACTCGACGGCAGGATCGCGGTCGTCACCGGAGCGGCGTCGGGCATGGGCCTGGCAGCCGTGAAGACCCTGGCCGGAGCCGGTGCCACGGTCTACGGCATGGACCTGCGGCAGGAGGACCTCGACCGCGCGTTCGACGGCCTGGAGCGGGTTCAGGGCCATGCGGCGGACGTGTCCGACTCCGCCGCCGTGAACCGGGTCTTCGCCCGGGTCCGGGAGGACCACGGCCGACTGAACATCCTCGTGAACGCCGCCGGCGTCGCCACACCGAACAAGGCGAAGCAAGCGTGGGTGGACGGGATCAACCACAGGATGACCGAATCCTTCAAGACCGGCGAGGTCTACCACCCGGAGTTCCTGGACGGCATCTCCGACGAGGACTTCGACCGCGTCGTCGCGATCAACCTCAACGGCACCTTCTACACGATCCGTGCCGCCGTACCGCTGCTCAAGGAGAGCGGCAGCGGCACGATCATCAACTTCGCCTCCGTGGCGGGCCTCATCGGCCTGCCGATGCCCGCCTACTACCCGGCGTCCAAGGCCGCGGTCGTGGGCCTCACCAAGGCGGTCGCGGCCGAGCTCGCCCCCTTCGACATCCGGGTCAACGCCCTGGCACCAGCCGGCATCAGGACCCCCATGCTCACGGCGTCCGGCGACGACCACGTCCAGGCACTTCTCGCCCTCCAGCCGCTGAAGCGGCTGGCCGAGCCGGATGAGATCGGCCGCACGGTCCTCTTCCTCGCCTCGGACGCAGCAGGGCACTACACCGGCCAGACACTGGCGCCCTCCGGCGGCGCCCTCATGCTCTGACGCCCTTCACCACATCGGACGGAGAAGAACCAGTGCAGCACACCGAGGCCCCGGAACCCACTGTCGCCCTCACCGACACACCTGGCGTCGAACGCCGCTTCCTCGAGGTCCTTGACGACACCATCCGCGCCGACATCGAGGCCGGCGCCTACCACGGGGCGAACATCATCGTGGCCCGGCACGGCAGCATCGCCCTGCGCGGTACCTACGGACTGGCCGACGTCGAGACCGGCCGCCCGACCCGACGCGACGACGTCTACCGCATCCTGTCCATGTCCAAGGGCTTCACCAACGCCCTGGTCTTCCGGGCCCTCAGCGAGGGCAGGCTGATGCTCTCCACCCGCGTCGTCGACCTCATCCCCGAGTTCTTCGGCACCGAGCCGTTCCGCGCGGCGCGCAAGGACCGGATCAATCTGGCCCACCTGCTCACCCACCGGGCCGGCATGCCCGCCACGCCCAATCCAGGGCTCGGCCCGGAGGGCTTCGCCGTGCTCGCCGATGTCATCGAGGCACTGGCCGGCGTGGACGTCGTGCACGAGCCGGGCACGAACCTGAACTACTCGGCGGCCATCAACCACGCCCTCATGGGCGAGATGGCCCGGCGCGCCTACGGCGCAGCCTCGTTCCGGGAGCTCATGCGGGAGAAGGTCTTCGACCCCGTCGGCATGGCGCACACCCGGTTCGGAATGCCCGAGAAGTGGCGTGACCTGGGCGTGCCGCTGAAGGTCATCGTCGCCAACGACTCCTGGCTCAAGCCCGAGGACATCGAGTGCCTCAACGACGTCATCGACCGCGACGACGCCGAGATGCCGTGGGTCGGCGCCGTATCCACCATCGACGACGTCTTCGCTTTCACCGAGATGCTGCGGAACAAGGGGCGCACCCCTTCCGGGGAGCAGCTCATCGGAGAGTCGGTGCTCGACTTCGCCGTGACCAACCAGACCGGCGACCAGATCAACGACCTCTACGGCATGGTCGCCGCCGCCCGCAAGTGGGACCTCCCGCCGGGGAACATGGGCCTGGGCCTGGCCCTGGCCGGCACCGGGACGCACGCGCGCTTCTTCGGCCCGTTCGTCTCCCCCGGCACTTTCGGCTCCTACGGGGCCGGTTCGTCCCTGCTGTGGGTGGACCCCGTCTCAGGCATGTCCTTCTGCTTCCTCTCCTCCGGAGTGATGGACGAGGGGGACAACGTCGCCCGGTTCCAGAGGCTTTCGTCGATCGCCGCCTCCGCGGCAACCAGCGTCTGACCCGAGAAAGGACCAGGCCATGACGTCACTGCAGGAAGATGTCCGTCCCAAGGGCCGCTGCCCCGTCGCCCACGGATTCGACGCGATGGGCGACGACTACTACCGAGACCCGGCCCGTCACCTGGCCACGGTCCGGGACACCTCGCCGGTGTTCTGGTACCCGCATCTCAACGCGTGGATCGTTACGCGGCGGGACGACTGCCTCACCGTCCTCTCGGACTGGCAGACCTACTCGTCTGCGGCGAACTCGGCCGCGGACGTGCCCGAGAAGCACCGTGGGATCTACCCGCCTGATCTCGTGTCGAAGATGATCGTGGGGCAGGACCCGCCCGGTCACACCGATACTCGTTCCGTGGCCCAGCGGGGCTTCGTCAAGGAGCGGATGGACCGGCTGCAGCCGGAGATCGAGGCCAGGGCCCACCGCATCATCGACCGGTTCGAGAACCAGGGTTCGGCGAATCTGCTCGAGGAGTACTCGCTGGAGCTGACCACCCAGACCATCATGGCGTTGCTGGGTCTCGGCTACGAACACGAGCCGATGATGCGGCAGTTGCGCGACGACCTGTTCGCCGTGCTGTCGTCCGCGCACGAGCCGCTGCCCGAGCCGCGACGCAGCGAGGTGTGGGACCGGTTCGTCGAGGCCAACCTGACGCTGCGTGCCATCGTGGAGGAGCGCCGCGAATCCGACGCCGACGACATCATCTCCGTGATGGCGTCGGCCAGGTCGAAGGACGGCTCGTACGCACTGCCCACACCGCAGATCGCCCTGCACGTCTCCGAGTTCGCCGCGGCCGGCACGGACACCACCGCCCAGGCGATGACCAACGCGGTGATCTTCCTGTCCCAGAACCCGCAGGCGCTGCAGGACGCTCTCACCGAGCCGGAGCTGTGGCCCCGGATCTTCGAGGAGACGGTGCGGCGCCGCCCGTCCTCGACCTTCACCTCCCGCCGGGTGACGCGCGATGTGGAGCTGTCGGGCGTGAAGATCTCCGCCGGTGACATGGTGTGGGTCGCGCTGGCCTCGGCCAACACCGATCCCCGGTACGTCGACCGGCCCTTCGACTTCGACATCCACCGCGCCGATCCCACGGACCATCTGGCCTTCACCGCCGGACGGCACACCTGCCTCGGCAATCCGCTCGCCCGCGTCCAGGGGGCCACGGGTCTGCGCGTGCTCTTCGAGCGGCTGCCGTCGCTGCGTCCGGACGACACCAATGAACTCGACTTCCTGCGCATGGCCCTGCTCCCGGTGCGCCGGTCACTGCACGTGCACTGGGACGTCGCAGACGTCGAGCGGTCCCGGACTCGCACCGTGCGGACACTCGACCTGGAGGTGACGGAACGCGTCGAGGTGTCGGACGGCGTCGTCGCCCTGACGCTGAGCCACCCGGACGGCGGGGACCTGCCGCCGTGGAAGGCCGGAGCCCACATCGATGTCCACGTGCCCGGCGGGAACGACGGGAACGGTGACCGGTGGGTGCGTCAGTACTCGCTGGCCTCCGACCCCGAGGACCACACCACGTACCGCATCGGTGTGCTGCGGGAGCCGTCCGGCCGGGGCGGGTCGGCGGCGGTGCACGACGTGCTGGTCACCGGATCCCGGGTCACCGTGTCCTGGCCGCGCAACAACTTCCGGCTGCTGCCCTCACCCCGCTACCTGTTCATCGCCGGCGGCATCGGCATCACTCCGGTTCTGCCCATGATCCGGGAGGCCGAGCGTGCCGGCGCCGAGTGGGAGCTCGTCTACGGCGGGCGCACCCACGCGTCGATGGCCTTCCGCGACGAGCTGGCCACCCACGGCGACCGGGTCACGCTGGTCCCGCAGGACCGGCACGGGCTGATCGACCTGGCCGGTCTGCTCGGTGCCGTGCGCGAGGGCACGCTCGTCTACGCGTGCGGCCCCGAGCCCCTGCTGCGCGCCGTCGAGGAGAACACCGCCCACTGGCCGAAGAACTCCCTGCGCATGGAGCGGTTCGCCCCGAAGCCCGTGGAGCGCACCGTTCCCGACACCCCGTTCCAGGTGGAGTTCGATGAGTCCGGAACGGTCGTCGAGGTCGGCCCGGACGAGACGATCCTCGAGGCCGCGGAAAGGGCCGGAATGCCCGTGGTGTCCTCGTGCAAGACCGGTACCTGCGGGACCTGCGAGACGCCCATCGTCTCCGGCCGCGCCGACCACCGGGACTCGATCCTCACCGCGTCGGAGCAGGAGGCCAACCAGACCATGCTGATCTGTGTGTCCCGGGCCGAGGCCGGATGCCCGCGCCTGGTGCTGGGCGGCTGACGGCGGACCAGCTCGCTCCCTCGCACACTCCGTCGGGAAACCCGTGCCGGGTTTCCCGACGGAGTCACGTCACGCTCGGTCGTCGAACAGTTGGGACCACTGCCGGGCCAACGCGGTGAGGATGAGTTCCTCCTGCTCCTTGTACCCGCGGATGTACATGAAGTAGAAATTGCGTTCCAGGCTCATCATGAGCGTGGCCATGTGAACTTCGCGTTCCTTCCGCTCGTCCTCCGTCGCGCCCTCCCGGTCGAGCGCCGCCTGGGCCGACGAGATGCGCCGGATCAGACTCAGCCACTCTTCGAGCACGTCCTGGTCTATGGCCATCGCCTGGTTGACGGCCTCGAACTCCGTGGCATAGCGCGCCCACATCCCGCGGGCGATCCCCAGCCATTCACGCAGGGCCTCAGGGGTGTGCGCCGGCATTCCGTCCAGCACTCCGTACAACTCGGCCACCTCGGCCTCGATCTCGGTCATGCGGGCCCTGATGATCTGGGACTTGCTGCTGAAGTACAGGTAGAGATTGGCCCGGCTGCTGCTGGCCGCGGCCGCGATCTGGGCCATGGACGTGCTCTCGTAGCCGCGGTCCTTGAACAGACGCAAGGCCTCGTCGACGAAACGCTGGCGCGTGGCGATGCTCTTGGCCGTGCGGTTGGTTGCCATACGGAGTACCTGGCTCACAGGGAGAAGCTGACAGATCGAGGAACACCCATGCGCGGACCTGAGCCGCGTGCGGTCACCTGGCGCCCACTTCCGGCAGGCGGCAGTCGGCACTGCCGGTGAAGTCTAGTGCCGAATCAGGCAACGTTTCCCTGTTGTGATGTGACGCGCAGTCCGGGGTCCTTCTCGGTGCGGGCACCGCGCGCACCGACGGTTGGGAGGCATTTCCGGCCGGTTCCCGTACCCGCTCTCCATCAGCGTACTGCCTCCGCGAAGTCGGATCTCGTCCAGGGCGGCGGGTGGCCCGAACGGACGATACGCACACACCGACCTGGCCGGCGTGATGCCACCCCGCCCAGGCGCTCGCGCTTGCCGCCAACGCGCTCGCGGGGCTCGGTGGACGCGTCCATGCAGGCCGGATCGTGTTGACAGGTGGCCTTGCCGATGCGGTTCCCATCCATGCGGGCGAGACGACCCTGATCAGCGCGTCGGGAGCCATCGCCGGCGCCCTGGGCGCCTACCTGGTGCTCTACCCGAGGGTACGGGTCTGGATCCTCGTCCCCTTCCTCCTCTTCCTGCCGCTGCGGCTTCCGGCCTGGGTCGTACTGGGCTTCTGGTTCGTCCTCCAGGCGTTCTACTCCACCGGCGAGGCCGTCGCCGAGTCGGGCACCGTGGCGTACACCGCCCACGTCGTCGGCTTCATCGTGGGCATGATCCTCGCCTGGCCCCTCAAACCGGGCACTCCCCCACCACCCGAACCGCGCGGCATCCCCTTCGGACGACAGACGCGACGAGCCCGGTAGGGCCACACGCCAGAGGCCGGGCAACGCGAGGACAGCCTGGATTGTTGCCGATTTTTTGAGCCTCCAGCAGGGCTCCGCTGACTCATCGCCGACTTTCCTGACACGCGGTCAGGCGATAAGCGCCCCACCTTCGAGCGGAGAGCAAACAGAGGGCAGGGTTCTCGCGTACCCGATGGGATGCCGAAAATCCGATCAACCCTCACACCGTTCACTGTCAGGTCATACCGAACCTGAGCGACCGTCATGAATCACTCGCGAACCGCTGACTTCGGCGCGGGAGTGACCGCCCGGGGTGCCGGTGGCAACCGTCACGTCTGCACCTGCTCAGCAGGCCTTGTGAAGGAGTCGGTGTGTTCGGCCATTGCATGGTCACACTGGTGAAGGCGCATTTCGCTCTGCCTCCCGTCCGGCGCTTGGGGACTGGTCGCCTCATGGTCGGCATGCTTTGATCCTTCGCGTAGCGCCAACTCGCGGACACGAATTCCGGTAACGGGAGCCGAGCGAGCGGACGCTGTCATTCAAAAGTGCTCATTCGAAGGGAACCGCGCGTGATGAACTCCGCCCCCCAGGTTGCGACAGCCGAGATCTCCGACGCTGAGCTGGACAACGTCTCCGGCGGCCTCGCGGTCGGCGGCTCCGGCGCTCTCTGTGTCGAGACCCCGATCGCAACCGTCACCTCCGGCGTCCTGGCCATCGCCTCCCCCGAGGGCGTTGCGGTGAGCACGGCCCTCCACACCGCCGCTCACTGACAGCGGCGATCAGCTACCGATGGGTTCCGGATCACCTGATCCGGAACCCATCGTGGTCTTTGCCGCGCAGTCGGCGGAAGGGACCCCACTTCCACGGCTGGGCGTGGGACGCATTTGGGCGCGTGGGGCGTAGGGCGCGCAGCGGTGCTGGACGCGGCCACACCCCGGACCGGATGCCGCGCACAGTCCTTCCCACCACCCGGCGAGTGGCTGCGCGCTGCCCGGCCATGGAGCCGGCCACAGCCCCCGCAACCCTGCCAGACCCCGACCACGTGGCCGCGAGGTCGGCGGGTCGTCGGCTGAAAGCGGGACATTCCGGTGGGTCAGCCCGGCGCATCAAGCCCCCGCTTCCCTGCGAGTCACATGTGGAGTAGCGCAATCCAGTTCAGGAACTTGGCGATCTTGTAGGGTTGGGCCGCCACCCGTGACACGCAAGACCTGGAACGCGTGGGCGGCGCCCCGGCGGCTCACGCCGCCTGCAGTCCGGGGGAGGTACGCGGACGGCACCAAGACAGGGGCGGGGCCGTTCATCCCCCTGGCGGGCACGCCACCTGTTCACCTCGCAGCGTTTCGAGCGGAGTTCACATGCAGCGCCATGACATGCCCATGATTTCGGCGACGGTGGCGTTCTCCTCCGCGTGAGCGGCCGGCAAGGCATCTGCCGTCCGTCCGTGCCCCGCTCAGTGAAAGCCGCCACGTCGTGACCGTCTCCTTGTACGACGCCGAGCCAGCCGGCCGGCACGCCGCCCTCCCTGCGGGCGGCCTGTTCCGGCGGGTCTACGCACCCCGCGCGTGCGACGCCCTCGCCTATTCCATGTCGACCTATGCCATGCCGCTCGTCGTGCTGGCCACCACCGGCTCCGCCTCCCTGACGGGCCTGGCGTTCGCGCTGGAGTGGATACCCCGGGTGGCCGCGTTCGGCTTCGCCGGCACCCTGGTCGACCGCAGCGGCGCGGCGATCGTGTGCTTCATCGCCTCGCTCGCCCGCGCCCTGCTGGTGGCGGGCGCCGCTGCCGTACTGGTCGTCCTGCCGCCGGGTACGGCCGAGACGGTCACCGTCATGGCACTGGCCGCTGTGACCGGGGCGCTGACACAGTTCAGCTTCATCGCCAACGAAGCGGTCGGCGCCGTCGTCAGCCGCCGCACCAACGGGCAGACCCACAAGGTGCAGTCGGTGCTGATCGGCATCGACCAGACGGCCACCCTCATAGGCCCCGCGCTGGGCGGCGTCCTGCTGCTCACCGGCCCGACGCGCATGCTGGCGTGCTTGAGCGTGCTGTCCTTCCTGTCCGCCGCCCTCGCCCTGCAGACCCCGCCCACGCCCCTGCGCGCCGCCCGCCGTGGCGGCCCGGCGCCGGGCGGTGGCCTGCGGGAAGGATGGCAGACCCTGCGCTCCCTGCCGTCCCTGCGCCGGCTCGTGGCCGGACTGGCCTGCTCCAACCTCACCCTCGGGCTGCTGCAATCGGCCAGCCCCATCATCGTGGAGGACCGCTTCGGCCACTCCGCGGCCGCCGCCGGCGCGCTCTGGTCCATCGCCGCGGCCGCCACCCTGGTCGCGGTCGCCTGCTGCCGGACCGGCCTCGACCGGCTGGGCCTGTGGGGGGTCGGCGCCATCAGCGCGACCCTCGCGGCCGCCGCCTGCCTCGCCGTACCCCAAGCCCCCTCCTGCACCGGCTACGTGACCCTCGTGGCCCTCTTCATGGCCGCCGACGGAGGGCTCACCGTCGTCCTGCGCACCCTCCGCTCACAGGTCATCCCACCCGCAGCCTTCGGCACGACCCTCTCCCTGACCATCCTGCTCCTCCTGCTGCCCTTCCCCGTCGCAGGCATCCTGCTCGCCCTCACCCCGCCGCCGTACCTGAACAACCTCATCGGAGCGTGTGCCCTGCTGCAGGCACTCACCCTGCTCCTCACCTTCATGCGACTGCGCAACGACCCCGCCCTCCGAGCCGGGACATCACCATCCCGCCACAATGCCTGACCTGCCCATTCAGCAGTCCCAGCCCGTATGGCGGCGGGTCCAGGATCCCGGCAGAACAGCCGGCTGGAGCAAGCGTCACTCTGCGTGGTCGCCCGGTCGAACTGGTGGGCGGGTTCTGATAGCCTGCCGTGATCTTGGAAATGGGACCCCCGTCGGTGTGCGCCGGCGGCCCGGCTACCGCGCGGCCGCTGCCCTTGACCGGGCGGTATCTCATCGCGTGAACGAGAGAAACCCTGGTGCCCCCGGCCTGGCAGGGTACGGTCCTGGCAGTCCACTTGGAGGGCGTTCAGCGTGCTGTTGGCGGCTCGGTACCAGCTCGAGGAGCTTCTCGGCCGAGGGGGGATGGGAGAGGTCTGGCGCGCGCGAGACGAGGTCCTTGGCCGTCCGGTCGCGGTCAAGCTGCTCCTGGCCGGCGGCATCGACCCGTCGGCCGCGGCCCGCTTCCGGCAGGAGGCGCAGACGACCGCGCGTCTGAACCACCCCAACATCGTCGCCATCTACGACTTCGGCCAGGCCGACGACCGTCTGTACCTGGTCATGGAAATCGTCCAGGGGTACAGCCTGGCCGACCGGCTGGCCTCAGCGGGGGCGCTCACACCCCGCGAGGTGGCCGCCATCGGCAGCCAGACCGCCTCAGGCCTGGCCGCAGCACACCGGCAGAACGTCATCCACCGTGACATCAAGCCCGCCAACCTCCTGCTCACCCCCGACGGCACGGTCAAGGTGGTGGACTTCGGTATCGCCCGCCTCGCCGACGACACGGCGGCCGGGCTCACCAGCGCAGGCATGATCGTGGGCTCCGTCTCCTACCTCGCCCCGGAACGAGCCCTCGGAAAGGACGCCGGCCCGGCCTCCGACATGTACGCCCTCGGCTGCGTCCTGTACGAACTCATCGTGGGATACTCCCCCTTCCGCGCGGACACCCCGACCGCACTGCTCTACCAGCACGTCCAGGAACTGCCCGCACCACCACGCAGCATGGGCGTGGAGCTTCCGGCGGAGCTCGAACAACTCATCCTGGCGCTGCTCGCCAAGGAACCGGAAGCGCGCCCCGACGCCGAACAGGTCGCGGACTGGCTGTCCGCTCCGGAAAGGTGGAGCGCGGCCGCGACGGCACAGCCCACACCACCGCCGCCCTCACGACAGGCCGCCGCGGTGGGGCGCACGGCCGTGCTGCCGGCTCCTGCCGCACGACGATCCCGCAGGCGTGACTCCCGGTCGCGCACGGTCGCCATCTCGGGACTCGCAGCGGCCGCCCTCGCGACCGCGGGATATCTCCTCTTCCAGCCGGACTCCGCACAGGTGGCCGCTGCCGACCCCCCTGCCACGGCCCAGGGAGCGACGCCGTCCACCACCGACCCCGCTTCCTCGTCGCCCGCCGGCTCAGCTGCTTCTCCTCCGCCGAGCCCGCTTGCTGCGTCGGGCGTTGCCGTCGACACGCCCGCAGCGTTGTCCAACGACCCCGGGGTGCTGTTCGGCCAGGTGTCCCAGGAGCTGAGCACTGCCGCCGGCGAAGGTCGGCTCGACCCGCGCCTCGCCGACGATCTGGAACACAAGGTCTCCCAGGCCCGGGGCAAGCTGGCTGAGGGCAGGGAGAAGGGGAAGGACAAGACCAAGGACGTTCGCAAACGGGTCCGCGACATCCGGCACAAACTCGCCGACGCCGAGAAGCGCCAGGAGTTCACCAGTACCCCCGAGTTCGACCGGCTCCTCGATCACCTCGCATCCGTGGTCGGGGAAACCGACTAGGCGATCAGGTCTGGGCGCGGCCCGAACGGGGTGGGAGATCGGCCGGCGGGCGCCCTCGATCCCACCCAGCCGCTGGGCTGCCACCCACGCCGGATCAGCGACCGCGTCTGACGCAGGCCCGGAAGGCGTCCTGCCGCTGTCCCACGCCCTGACGCTTGCCGCGCCCGGTGGTCGGCCGACCGCCATGAGTCGTCCCCGCGTCCCAGGACGGCGTCTCAGGGCATCCCAGGGACCTCTGTTTCCGCAGTGCAGCAGGGGTGGGATCGTTCCATCGTCGCAGGTGTGGCGGCAGGCGTTGTGTGGATCCCCGCCGTCCTCGAAGCTCTGGGTGTCGCACCGGCCGACGCAGAACGACCGCCCCGGCAACAGCACCTGCCCTGCGCCTGCGTACCAGGACACCTGTGTGCCCGAGTACTCAAGGTGCGGCGTTGGGCGACAAGCCGGCAGGCGACTTCGGCACGAAAGCCGGAATCGGCCGAGAGCAACCACATACGGACCAGAGAAGGAAGACGCACATGAACAGGAAGTCCTCCGCACACCGTCGTCCGGGCCGCCGCGCGGCCGTCGCCGCCGGCCTCGTCCTGGCTGTCGGACTCGGTGTGTCGACACAGGTGTCGGCACAGGCGTCCGTGCCTGCCCCCGCAAAGGCGTCCGCCGCCGCATCGCAGTCGGTCAGCGGCACGTTCGGCCAGGCGGTCACCCGGGTCGCCGACTTCTACGGCGCGTACATCGACGCGAAGGGCGACTACGCGGACCCGGACGCCACGCTGGCCACGGCGCTCCGCACTCACTACCTGACGCCCGACTTCGCCAAGCGGCTGGCGGCGTGGGAGAAAAAGAACGGGGCGGACGGCGTCCTGCGTGCCCAGAATGTCCCGGCGCAGTGGACGGTGAGCGACAACGGCGCCGTGGGTAACGGCCATGAGGTCATCGTCACCCTGGCCTTCGGCAGTGGGGAGACGACGCAGAAGACCAAGCTTTTCGTGCTGCTGGAGCGCTACGACCACATCAGCGACATCGCCACCACGAGCGCCCGCTGACAGCGGAGCGGTGCCCTCTGCCGGAAGCCCGGGCAGCCGACCGTTGCTCACGCCGGACCCGCCGCCTGCTCGGACGCGTTGTGTCACGATCTTTTGTCAGGGCTTCCAAGAGTCGACGGGCAGCCATTGACGCACACCGTCGCCGTTCGTGCCGTACCAGTAGTGGGGCAGGCCCTTGATGCTGCTGGTGCGGAACGGGCGGCCGTGGTCGTCGATGCGGACCGTGCCGGTGCGGCCCTGGGAGGACCAGTCGAGTTCCAGGTACCAGTCGCAGTCGTAAGCCTCGGTCGTCGCGGTGACCAGCAGCACCTCCGGATCCTCGGCGGAGACGCGGTAGGGGAACCGCACCGCAGGGACGGGCTTTCCGCTGTCATTGCCGCGGCCCGCGTGGGCGATCGGGCGGTCGACGTCCAGGTCGACGGAGAACTCACGGGGCGCCAGGTCGCTGCCGCAACCCTGGCCCATGGCGTACGCGTTGCCGGTGACCGGGGTGCCGCGGCTGACGATACGGACCTCGAGAGCCTCCAGGACCACGGCCGTGGACGACTTCCCCTGCACCGAGATCTGCACCCTCGTCTGCCGCCCGGGCACCGCCCCCTGCGTCGCCGCCCACACCCCGGCGTCCTGCCGCACCGGCGGCGGGGGCACCTCGGCCGGCTTCTTCGCGATGACGTAGTCGTGCCCGCAACCGCCCTGCCAGATCTGCGAGTCGGCGGTCCAGGCGAGCGGCACACCGGTCGACACCGGGGCGTCGCTCTTCGTGGCCGCCGACGGTCCGCCCTTCGGCTCGGGGCTCCCCGAAGCCCGTACTCCCGCGGAGGGCGAGGCCGATGAACGACTGGAGGAGGGGCTGGTTGCGGTGGCAGAGGGGCGATGTGACGTACCGGTTCCTGTTGTACGGGACCCGGGGGCCTTGCCGGAGCTGTCGTGAGACCGACCGGCCGACAGCGCTTGCAGACTGCCCAGCGTCACCAGCAACACGGTCGCCGCGGCGGCACCGACGGCGGTGCGGCGACGGCGGTACCAGGGCCGTCCGGTCGAGCGGGCCGCATCCCGCCGGGCCGTCGGCTCGGGACTTCCCGGTCCGGGAGCGCCGGGAAGGGGCGGCCGGGCGTCGGGTGCGCCCGTGTCGAGTGGCGGCGGTGCACCGCTCGTGCCGCCCCCGTCACCACCGATGCCGTCCGCGCCGTCACCCACGCACTGCACCGTCCGGATGTCGGGGCCCGAAGCCCGCTCGCCCCCTGCCTGCTCCAGCGCCCCCTCGGCCTTCGCCGGCTCCGCTGTCTCCTCGGCCCGAGTCGGCTCCGTCGCCCCCTCACCCGCCCGAGACCGCTGTCGTGCCGCCACCGCGAGCAGCCACAGGCGGTGCAGTTCGAGGCGTTCCTCCGGTGTCGCCCCGCAGAAGGCGGCCAGACGCTCCACCGGGGCGTAGTCCTGCGGGACCGCCTCACCCGCGCAGTAGCGGTGCAGCGTGGAGGTGTTCATGTTGAGGCGCCGGGCCAGGGAGCCGTAGCTCCGGTCCGTGCGGTCCTTCAGTCGGCGCAGCAGCGCCGCGAACTGCTCGACGTCATCCCCGGCCGGCCCCGTTCCCCGTCCTCCCACATGTCCCCCAATCCCAGGCGGTCCATGTAACTGCACGTCAGATGGGCTGGGTTGGTTCCACCGTCGCCGGACGGACGTCCGGCGTCGCGCCGGGCCGCATCCTCTTCGGCCGGCGGACGCGACGGGCTTGGCAGGGCCATGCGCGCGGACCTTCACGGCCTGACGGCGAGAAGGTCCGCCGGGCGCGTGTTCGACTGCTCAGGTCTGGCACTGCGCCGTGCCGGCGGTGGACCAGCCGCTCCAGGCGGCCCCGTCGGCACGGGCGTGTACGCGAATCTCGACCTTCACGGGCCCGCACGGCCGGGTCGAACTCCCCACCTCCGTGGGCTCGATGGCCCCACCCGCCGGGACATGGGTACGACCGCTGCCCAGCTTCACCCAGTAACCGCCGCTGACGACACGAAAGAACGCCTCATAGGAGATGTTCACCGCCCTTGACCCCGTGTTGCGTGCCTTGACGTACGCCGTGATCTCCCGAACGTAGACCCGGCCTTCCTTTCCGCGTTGGGCGCTGACGAAGCCGTTGATCGCCACCCGGCCGGTCGACACACCGCCGCCTCACACAGGGCTTCATGGGGCAGTTCCCGCGCGTGGTCCAGGCGGCCCAGCCCTTTACTCAACTCGGCTTGAGTACGCGCGCTCATGTCCGGCGAGGCCTCGCGCGGCGAGTATCGGTGCAGCGCCGCAGCCGAGTGGCGCAGCCCGATCCAGGGCTGAGACAGTTACGGAGATTCCCATGTCCCGACGTGTTGCCCTGTCCGTGGTCGCCGGTGCCGTTCTCCTCGGTGGCGCCGGTGCCTTCGTTCTCGCCCAGGCCGGGGAACGGACCCGTGCGTCGGCGCACAGCACCGCCCGCTACTCGGCTCCCGACGGCAACCGCGACGGCTCGCTGGTCTTCGTCACCGACGTCACGGAGTCCTCCGATGTCAAGAGCGTGAAGGTGCTGGCCTGGCCGCAGCACTCGTCCTTCGCCGAGAAGAGGCCGACCGCCGAGGACATGGCCGCCGCGGAGACGGCCGTCTGCAAGCCCGCCGGGCAGGACACCGTGCGCTGCACCTACACCGCCCGGGTCACCGACGCCGACGCCAAGTCGTCCCCGCGCGGTACCTGGCACGTCGCCGTCCTGGTCACCGCGAAGGACGGCACCACGACACTGAACACCGAGGCGGCCGACTTCACCGTGCGGTGAGCAAGCGGTCAACCGGGCGCGTCCACCGGATGGGCCCGCCAGGACCCCTCACGCCAGCGCGGCCTGTGTGGAGCCGTAGATCGGGAAGATCTGGTCGAGGCTTGTGATGGTGAAGATCTGACGGATGTCGGGGTTGACGATGACCAGTCTCAGGGCGCGGATGCGTTTGTGGATGCTGACGAGGAGGCCGAGGCCGGTCGAGTCCATGAAGGTCGTGCCCGTCAGGTCGACGATGAGCCGGTGGCGGCCCGCCTGGATCTTCTTGCCCAGGTCCTCACGGATGCCGGGC
The DNA here is from genome assembly GCF_044743035.1 of Streptomyces sp. NPDC087787. Classification (NCBI taxonomy): domain Bacteria; kingdom Bacillati; phylum Actinomycetota; class Actinomycetes; order Kitasatosporales; family Streptomycetaceae; genus Streptomyces; species Streptomyces sp. NPDC087787. Next base: position 96,534 of record NZ_JBIUVQ010000022.1, on the reverse strand, counting down.
ACGGTGTGCACGTCGACCTCCCCGCGGATCTCGATGACGGTCCAGTCGCTCTCGTCGTGGTGACGGATGTGGAATTCGGGGTGCATGCCTCGCTCAACTGCACAACCTTGGGCAGAGGTTGCGGGCAGTGCCTGGCGCACGCGCGTTCTGCATATGCGCGAACGACTGGCCATGGCTTCGCCTTCCAGGACGCGGCGATCACGGGGTCCCGTTGTCCGGGTGCCCGGCACTGGGCAGGCGGACGGTGAACACCGCCCCGTTGCCGGGCTCGCTGTCGGCGGTGACGGTCCCGCCGTGGGCCTCCACGAAGTGGCGGACGACGGAGAGACCGAGTCCGCTGCCGCCGGCGTGTCTGCTGCGGGACTTCTCGGCTCGCCAGAACCGGTCGAAGACGTGCGGCAGATCGCCGGGTGCGATGCCGCTTCCGGTGTCCCTCACCGTGAGGACGACCAGGTCAGCGGAGTGATGGGCGGTGAGCGTGACCGTGCCTCCCGCCGGGGTGTGCCGCAGTGCGTTGGAGATCAGGTTGCCCAGCGACTGGCGGATCCTGACCGGGTCGGCGTCCAGCCGGAGACCGGGTTCGGCGCGGGTGTCCAGGCGGATCCCGGCGGCTTCGGCGCGGGCACGGTGGGCCGAGACGACCTGGGCGAGGAGTTCGTCCGTCCGTACGGTCTCCCGGTGCAGTTTCAGCGTGCCGGCGTCCGCCGCGGCGAGGTCCTGCAGATCGTCGATGATGTGCTGCAGGAGGAGTGCCTCGTCGTGCAGGGAGGCGATGAGGTCCGGGTCCGGTTCGAGCAGCCCGTCGCGGGTGACCTCCAGCCAGCCGCGGATGTTGGTCAGCGGGGTGCGCAGCTCGTGGGCGATGTCGCTGACCATGGCCTTGCGCTGGGCCTCCAGTTGCTCGCGGCGCGCGGTGAGGTCGTTGAAGGCGGCGGCCAGATGCCCGGTCTCGTCCTGGGTGGTGACGACGACACGCGTGTGCCGCTGCGGCGGTTGGAGGGCCGCGGCCGTCAGGGCGCGCAGGGGCTGGACGAGGCGGACGGCGACGACGGTGGTCATGGCGACGGTGACGACCAGGACCAGCCCCGCCACGCCGGCGATCCTGGCCTTGTCGCCGGGTGAGAGGTCGAAGCCCGCGGGCTGCCCGCCCAGGTTGCCCAGATACAGCCGGGCCCTGGGGGCGACGTACGGGTCGAGTTGTGTGCGGCGTGCGGTCTCGACACAGGCCTGACGCTGCCGGCCTCCACCGAGCCGGATGACCTGGCCGTCCGGCAGCCAGCCGGGAACGTTCTCCAGCATGTACGTGAGGACCTGGGCCCGCCCCTCCTCGAAGCAGGACTCGGCCAGCACACTGAGTTCGCCCAGCGCCTTCTGCTCGGTGGACACGGGCATCCTGAGTACCTTGTCCTGGCAGTCCGGTGGCATGGACGTCGCCCCGGCGTCGCGCACAACCACCGTACGACCGCTGGGAATCCGTCGGAGGCCGGCCTCGCTGTCGTGCTTCCGCACGCACAACAGACGCTTCTCGGCGAGCGCCTTCACCAGTGACCGTTCGGTCGCGGTGAGCCGGTACGGTCCCACCGCGCGCGGGTCGATGCCGGCGAGTTGAGCTCCGGGTTCGCTGTAGGTGTCGGTGGTCAGCGGGTCGACGGAGGCCGAGGCGCGGACGGGCAGTTCGGTGCCGGGGCCGGCGGAGTCGGCGATGACATGTCCGGTCTCGTCCGTCAGGGCGATCCGTCGCCCCATGGTGCGGGAGAGCGAACGCACCATGGGGCGCACGCCGTTCCATTCGGCGTGCGTCGCGGCGTAACCGCTGATCTGCCGCAGGATGTCGGTGTCGTCGGAGAGCACCTGGCCGTGCTCCTCCTGGATGGCCCGCGCCGTGTTCTCCATGGCCAGCCAGGCGGTGGCGCCCACGGAGAGCGCGGCTATGGTCACGGAGGTGAGGAGGAGCCGCACCAGCAGGCTCTTGCGCCACGGTATGCGCGGACCGGGAGTCACGACGGCCGGCCGGTGAGCTTGTAGCCGACGCCGAAGACCGTCAGGAGCCGGACGGGTCTGCCGGGGTCCGCCTCGATCTTCTTGCGCAGGTTCAGGATGTGGACGTCGATGGCGCGTTCGGTGGAGGCCCGGTCCTGGCCCTTGGTGTGCTGGAGCAGTTGACGGCGTGAGAAGACCCGGTCGGGTTCCGCGGTCATGGCGTGCAGGATGGCGAACTCGCCCGGGGTGCAAGGGATCGGGACCCCGTCGCAGGTCACCTCGTGCCGCAGCGGATCGACGTTGATGCCGCCCGCGCGCAGCACCGGTGAGGCGTCCGCGGTGCGGAGGGTCCGGCGCAGCACCGTGCGGATTCGGGCCAGCAACTCGCGCGGGCTGTACGGCTTGGTCATGTAGTCGTCCGCGCCGAGTTCCAGGCCGAGCAGCAGGTCGTCCTCGGTGGAGCGGGCGGTCAGCATGAGAACGGGTACGTCCCCGTCCCGGCGCAGCGCGCGGCACACGCCCAGTCCGTCGACCTCGGGCAGCATCAGGTCCAGGACGACCAGGTCGGGCCTGCGGCGCCGGGCTTCGTCGAGCGCGGCGCGCCCGTCGTGGACCACGACGGGGGTGTGGCCCTCCTGAAGCAGCAGCCGCCGTACGAGCTCAGCCTGCAGGGTGTCGTCCTCGACGACGAGAATTCGTGCGCACACGCGGTGACTATAGGCACGGGCGAGGGGGGTTCAGGCCCGTGTGCGGGGCTTCCCACACCCTGACAACTTCCTGACGGCGGTGGGCAGGGTCGGGTCGTTCCCACGACGCGGTGGGAGACATCGCGGCCCAGGACTCCGGTCGGAGCTGACCGGTTCCTGATATGTCTCGTCCAGGCTGTGGTTCATGGCTTCATCGACTCGCCGCCCGCCGCGACGGCAGCTTCCGCGTGCCCCGTTCGGCGACCACCGGGCGGTCACCTCCACCCCTGCGGGCCTGAACCGTCCGGGAATACCGGCCGCCGTACTGGTCCTGTCCCTCACCCTCGCCGGATGCGCAGGGCCGGGGACGGACGCGGACCCGGCCGGAGCACTCGACGCACCGGCCGCCACGGCACAGGCCGCACCGGCCAAGCCCTCCACGGGGACGACGTCCGCGGGCGGCGACGCGTCCGCGGCCGCGTCTCTGCCGGGTCTCGGCCCCAGGACGCTCGCTGAGATCCCCGCGGACACGCGCCAGGTGGTGCTGGTCACCGGGCAGGACAAGAACTCCCCCACCTCGCAGGTGATCTTCTACCGGCGTACCGATGCGAGCTGGGCACCTGGAGCCCCGTGGCCGGCGCACAACGCCCTCAAGGGCTGGACGGACGACCATCACCTCAATGATCTGCGGTCGCCCATCGGCGTGTTCTCCCTCACCGACGCCGGGGGGCTGCTCCCCGATCCCGGCACCAGGCTGCCGTACGACCAGTCGCGTGGCTTCACGATCAGCGGCACCGGCTTCGACGGAGAGCCGCTGTCGGGTGCCTTCGACTACGTCGTCGCCATCAACTACAACCACAAGCCTGGTACTTCACCCCTCGACTGGACCAGGCCGCTCGGCGCGGACAAGGGCGGCGGCATCTGGCTCCACGTCGACCACGGCGGTCCCACGCACGCCTGCGTGAGCCTGAAGCAGGAGCACATGAAAGAACTCCTGCTGCAACTCGACCCCGCCGCGCATCCGGTGATCGTCATGGGGGACGCCGCCTCCCTCGAACGCTGACTCGGTGTACTCGCGCAAAGGTTGAACGCGTGCCGGACCGCGCCGGGGCCGTTCCCGGCGCGGTCCGGCGGTCAGAGGTCCAGCACCAGCCGGGGGCAGCGGGCGCGGCCGACGCAGATCATCATGGTGTCGTTGGCGGCGCGCTCCTCCTCGGACAGGAGGCTGTCCCGGTGGTCGGGCACCCCCTCGACGACCTTGGTCTCGCAAGTGCCGCAGATGCCCTCCCGGCAGGAGTTCGCGGCGTCGATCCCCTGGTCCTCCAGCGCCTGGAGGATCGTTGTGCCGGCGGGCACGGTGACGCTGCGGCCGGAGCGCTGGAGCACCACCTCGAACTCCCCGTCGGCGTCCGTGGCGGCGGCCTCCCGGGGTGCCGCGGCGAACCGCTCGGTATGCAGGGTGCCCGTGGGCCACGGGGCGCAGAGCCGCTCGACGGCGGTGAGCAGGGGCTCGGGGCCGCAGCAGTAGACCTTCGTCCCCTCCCGCGGCGTGCCGAGGAAGGGCTCCAGGTCGAGGAGGCCGTACTCGTCCTGCGGGCGCACCAGCACCCGGTCGCCGTAGCGGGCGAGCGCCGGCAGGAACGCCATGCTCGCTCGCGTCCGCCCGCCGTACAGCAGGGTCCAGTGGGCGCCGGCGGCGGTGGCCCGGTCCAGCATCGGCAGCAGCGGGGTGATGCCGATGCCTCCGGCGACGAAGAGGTACTCGGGGGCGTCGACCAGCCGGAACCGGTTGCGCGGCCCGGTCACCTCGACCTCCTCGCCCGGGCGCAGGGCCTCGTGAACGGCCCGGGAGCCGCCGCGGGACGCCGGTTCCCTGAGCACGGAGACCTGCCAGAGGGACCGGTCCTCGGGCGATCCGTTGAGCGAGTACTGCCGGGTGAGGTCCCCGGGCAGGTGCAGGTCGACATGCGCCCCCGGCTCCCAGGCCGGCAACTCGCCGCCGTCGGACCGCCGCAGGCGCACGGAGACCACGCCGTCGGCCTCCCACACCAGGGCGGAGACACGAAGTCGCAGCCGCTGCTCCCCGTCCGCGACGGGTGCCGCCGCCATCAGGGCACCCAGCTCAGGGTGCGGCCCAGGGCGGAGCCGAGGCGGACCACGGCGACCCGGGCGTCCGGGCCGTCGCAGGAGACTGCGTCGTCGCAGGATGGGCCGTCGCAGGATGGGCCGCCGCAGGATGGACCGTCCGGGTGCCGGACGTCCACGTGCAGGGGGTCGTCCCCCGCCAGCACCATCGCGTCGGCGTCCGCCAGCAGGTGCCGTCCCTCCACCAGCAGCCGTCCCCCGGTGGAGACCAGGACCAGCACGTCGTCCTCGGCACGGTCCACGGTCGTGCCGGCGCCGGGGTCGAGGACCTCCACGCGGGCGGTGACCGCGGCCGGGTCGGCCGCCACCTCCAGCAACGCCCCGTCCGGCAGGGCTTCGGTGACCCGCCGTGCGCCGGGCAGTGGGGCGGTGGTGGGGCCGTGCCCTGGGGCGAGCAGCCGCACCTGCCACTGCCAGGTCTCTCGGCGGGGCGTGTCCGGTGCGGCCGCGACCTCCCGGCAGCCGCCGTCCACCTGCCGGTGGGCGTTGGCGCGGAGCAGGAGTCTCATCGGTCGTCCTCCTTCGTCGTCACTCGGGGAACTCGAGGTGGTTTCCTCAAGGGTGGGTGCCAGGGGCGCTCACCGCACGGCGGCCAGGAAGGCCTTGGTCCGCTCGTGCCGGGGCTCGGTGATGACCTGCCGGGCGGGACCGGTCTCGACGACCTGGCCGCCGTCGAAGAAGACCACCCGGTCGGCGACCTCGCGGGCGAAGCCCATCTCGTGGGTGACCACGATCATGGTCATGCCGGACGCGGCCAGGTCCCGCATCACCCTGAGCACGTCGCCGACGAGTTCGGGGTCCAGGGCCGAGGTCGGCTCGTCGAACAGCATCAGCTTGGGCCGCATGCACAGTGCCCTGGCGATGGCCACGCGCTGCTGCTGCCCGCCGGACAGGTGGCGGGGGTAGGCCTGGGCCTTGTCCCTGAGACCCACCTGGTCGAGCAGGCCCAGGGCCCGCTCGGTGACGGCCTCCTTGGACTCCTTCAGCGCCCGCCGCGGCGCCTCGACGAGGTTCTCCAGCACGGTCATGTGCGGGAAGAGGTTGAAGTGCTGGAACACCATGCCGATCCGGGTGCGCCGGCGGCAGATCTCCTTGTCGCCGAGCTCGTGCAGCTTGTTTCCGCGCTGCTCGTAGCCCATGACCTCGCCGTCCACCCACATCCGGCCGCCGTCGACGGTCTCCAGGTGGTTGATGCAGCGCAGGAAGGTGCTCTTGCCCGAGCCGGAGGGGCCGATGAGGCAGACCACCTCGCCCCGGCGGACCTCCAGGTCGACGCCCTTGAGGACCTCCAGACGCCCGAAGTGCTTGCGGACCTTCTCGGCCCGGACCATCGGGACGAGGTCCGCGGCGGCATCGTCGACGGTCATGACTGCCTCCCGGTGGCGATCGGCGCGTGGGTGCTGAGCATCTGCCTCAGCCGCTGCAGCGGGGTCGGGGGCAGTGTGCGGTTGCCGCGTGCGAACCGGCGCTCGATGTAGAACTGACCGATCGTGAGGACGCTGGTGACGACCATGTACCAGATGCTGGCGACGATGAGCAGCGGGATGGTCTGGAAGTTGCGTGAGTACAGGATCTGCGCGGAGTAGAGCAGGTCGGGCACGGCCAGTACGCTCACCAGGGCGGTGGTCTTGAGCATGCCGATCGTCTCGTTGCCGGTCGGCGGGATGATCACCCGCATCGCCTGCGGGAGGATCACCCGGCGCATGGTCTGCGTCCGGGTCAGGCCCAGCGCCCCGGCGGCCTCGGCCTGGCCCTGTTCGACGGACAGGATGCCGGCCCGGACGATCTCCGACATGTAGGCCGCCTCGTTCAGTCCAAGGCCGAGGATGGCCGCGACCAGCGGGGTGATCAGCCGGTTGGCGTCGAGGGACAGGCCCGGGATGCCGAAGGACAGCGTGGGGTAGAGCGCCGCCAGGTTGTACCAGAACAGCAGTTGCACGAGCACCGGTGTGCCGCGGAAGAAGGAGACGTACAGGAACGCCGCCGACCGTACGACCGGGTTGACCGACAGGCGCATCACCGCGAGGACGACGCCCAGGGCGACGCCGAGGACCATGCAGATGGCGGTGAGTTCCAGGGTGACGGCCAGCCCGCGGCCGATGGAGATGTCCCGCAGGTAGGTGTTGACGACGTCCCACTGGAAACGGGGGTTGGTGAACACCGACCCCAGTGTCGCCGCGCTGATCAGCAGCAGCACGGCTGCCGTGAGCCAGCGGACCGGGTGCCGTTGGGGAACGACGGTCAGGTCGGAGTCGGGCACCTTGTCGATGTCCAGTGCTGAAGGGGCCGGCAGGGTGGCCATGTCAGCTCCCGGACTTCAGGAGCAGGCCGGCCGGGATGTCCCACTTCTTCATGAGCGACTCCATGGTGCCGTCGTTCAGGAGCGTCTTCATGGCCGCGTCCAGAGCCGGCTTGAGCGGGGAGTCCTTGAGCAGGGCGATGCCGGTGGGGGTCGGCTCGTAGTCGGTGCCGGGTGCGAGCTCGAACTGGCCGTTGGACGCCTTGGCCTGCAGCGCGAGCGAGACCGAGTCGGCCATGACCGCGTCGACCCGGCCGCTGACGACCGCCAGGTTGGCGCCGTCCTGCGAGGGGAACAGGTCGATCTTGACGGGAGCCTTGCCGGCGCCGGTGCACTTCTTGGAGATCGCCGGGAGTTGTTCGAGGCCCTGGAGGCTGCCCTTCTGGGCGGAGATGGTACGCCCGCACAGCACCGCCGGATCCATCCTGAGTCCCAGCGGGTTGCCCGTCCTGACCGCGATACCCGATCCGCCGTTGAGGTAGGGCACGAAGTCCACGGTCTTGGACCGTTCGGGGGTGATGGAGAAGGCGGAGGCACCGACGTCGAACTTACGGGCGGCCAGGCCGGGCAGGATGCCGTCGAATCCGGCGTTGACGTGGTCGGCCTTCAGGCCCAGCTTGGCGCCGAGGGCGTCGGTCAGGTCGATGTCGAAGCCGATCATCGTCTTGTTGTCGGTGTCGAAGTACTCGAACGGCCGGTAGGACGCGTCGCTCGCCACCGCGAGCACACCCTTGGCCTTGACGTCGGCCGGGAGCAGGGCCGCGGCCGCGGCGTCCACCTCTGCCGCGGCGGCTGGCCCGTCGGACGCCGGGCCGGACGGTCCCGGGGCGGCGGAATCGCCTTCGGCGGATGCGTTGGTGCAGCCCGCGACGGCCAGCGCGAGGACCGCGGCGAGAACGGGGAGTCGTATCGGATGGCGCACGGGGATCGTCCTTCTTGAGGGAGGGCAGGACAGGGGTGGGTGGTGCGTCAGCGGGAACGGTCGGAGCGGCGGCCGCGGATGGTCAGCCGGCGGCCGGAACGGCGGTGCCGGGGCGGTCGGCGGCCAGGTGGTAGAGGGCGTCGCCGAGGTCCACCAGCGGTGGTCGCCGGACGACGGCGACGATGCCCGCGCGGTGTGCGAGGACGGGGACGGAGGGCCGGGCGAGTTCCTCGACGGGGTGGACCCGGCCGATCGGATCACCCTCCTCGACCTGTTGGCCGATGCGGGCGATGGGCTCGAAGAGTCCCCGTGCGGGGGTGTACACGGCGCCGTCGGCGAGCAGGTCGATCCAGCGGGTCGGCGGGGCGGGCGGGGTGTCCGGCTCCGCCGGGAGGATTCCGGCTCCGGCCAGCACCCGGCGCAGTCCGTGGACCGCGTCGGACACGAAGGCGGGATTGACCTCACCGCCGCCGCCGAGCTCGGTGGAGATCATCGCGACCCCGGCGTCGTCGGCGGCGGTGGAGAACGAACCGGGTTCGAACCGGGCTGGCACGACCATCGTCCAGGGCAGCCCCATCTGCTCCGTCAGCCGCCGCTTCGCCTGCCATGCCTCGGGGGTCGGGCCGTCGTAGACGAAGGCCGACGGGAGGTAGTGGCTGCTCGATCCGCCGGAGTGCAGGTCCATCACCAGGTCGGCGTGCGGCAGCAGTTCGCCGGCCAGGGCGTGGGCGACCTGGTCGGTGGGGCCGCCCTTGTCGTTACCGGGGTAGCTGCGGTTGAGGTTCCCGCCGTCGAGCGGGGAGACCCGGGACGCGGTACGGACCGCGGGCAGGTTCAGCGCCGGCAGGACGATCAGCCGGCCGGTCAGCCGCTCGGGATCGGTCTCGCGCAGCAGGCGGTGCAGGACCACCTGCCCCTCGTACTCGTCGCCATGGGTACCGGCGACGAGCAGGGCCGTCGGGCCCGGTGCGCCGGAGAGCACCGCGACCGGGACCGGGACGACGCCGTTGTCGTGCCGGTTGTCCGAGTGGGTGAGGTGGATGGCGCCGATCTGGCGTCCGGGCGCGTCGAGGTCGATGCCGTGCAGTCGCGTCACGGCCCTCAGCCCTTCGCGGTCTGATCGGCGGCCTGCTCGGCAGCGAGCAGCCGGCCCAGGATCCGGCGGGCCTTGGCGACGCCGGCGTCCTGCCCGATGAGCACGTCGTGCTCGCCGTCGGGGCGCTCCCGCATCCCGATCTCCTGCTCGCGCAGCGCGTCGGCGTCCTCGCGCAGCACGGTCTCGAGGCCGACCTCCAGTTCCTTGGTGGCCCACTCGGCGTCGACCGCGAAGTTGCGGCTGAAGGCGTAGTAGTACCAGGTGGTCCGCTCGTCGACCGGGGTGATCCCGTTGAGCACCTTGATGAGGTGGCCCTCCTCGCGCGGGCGCCCCTGGCCGGTGATGCCGGAGTGCAGCACGTGGTAGCCCGGGATGTGGAACTCGGTGGCGTGGAACCGGTCGTACAGGCCCTCGGTGCCCATGGTCCGCGCGTACAGCGGAGGCGCCTCGACGCCGGGCATGAAGCGGTCCACGGTCACGACGGTGCCGTCCACCTCGACGGTGATGCCGTACTCGGGGATGTAGTCGTCGCCGACGGTCGTCTTGTGCAGAAACGTTTCGTGGGTGAGGTCGAGCAGGTTGTCGTGGATGAGGTCGTGGCGGCACTCGAAGAGCATCGTGTGGGTGACCGTCGCCCACGCGGGGTCGTTCATCCAGTGCGTGTCGGGGACCAGGCTCTCGTCGGCGAGGTCCTCGTCGCCGGTCCACACCCAGATCCAGCCGTCCTTCTCCACGACCGGGTAGCGGCGTACGCGGGCCCGGGCGGGGACGGCGGCCTGGGCGGGGACGCGGGTGCACACGCCGTCGGGGCCGTAGGCGAAACCGTGGTACCCGCACTCGACGGAGTCCCCCACGGTGCGGCCGGCGGACAGCGGGTAGGCGCGGTGGGCGCAGCGGTCGGCCAGGGCCACGGCCGCGCCGTCCTGGGTGCGGTACAGCACGAGGGGTTGCTTGCAGACGACCCGGCGTACGGGCTCGCGGGTGACTTCGGTGGACCAGGCAGCGACATACCAGGTGTTCAGAACGAACACGGCCAGACCTCCTCTGGATGCAGTGCGCACACCGTATACAGTGCGTTCAGGGAAGACAACGGTCCGCGCGAGGTGGAATTCTTCGGCGGAACGGAACCGGAATCCCGGTCCGGAACGGCGCTCAGGACGGAGAACAGAGGTGGTGGAGCCTTTGCGGAGCGACCCCAGGGACACCCGGCCGTTGGGAGTCCGGGTGTACGAACAACTCCGCGACGAGATCGTCTCGGGCGACCTGGAAGCCGACGCCACCCTGGTGCAGGAGCAGGTGGCGGAGCGGCTGGGCGTGTCCCGCACCCCGGTACGGGACGCGCTGAACCGCCTCGCCCACGAGGGGCTGGTCACCTGGCTTCCCGGCAGCGGATACATCGTCAACGCCCTGCAGCCCAAGGACATCGCCGAGGTCTACCAGGTGCGACAGTCCCTGGAGACGCTGGCCCTGCAACTGGCCTGCGGCCGGCACGACCGGGCCCGGCTGGCCCGGCTGTCCGCGGTGATCGAGGAGATGGCGGCCACGGATCCGGCCGACGCGGCGGCGCAGTTCGAACTCAACCGGTCCTTCCACCGGCTGCTGATCGAGCCCTGCGACAACGCGCTTCTCCTACGCATGATCGACACCCTCTGGGACCACCCGGTCAACCGCCGCATCACCCGCTCCTACGTCCACGAGCCGGGCAGCGTCCCGGTGATGGTGAGCGAGCACCGCGCCATCCTGGAGGCCGCCCGCGCTGCGGACGGTGACCGCCTGGCCCGCCTGGCGACCGAGCACATGTACACCGGCTACCGGCAGACCCTGCCCGCGGACAGCGGCCTGGAACTGGTACCGCGGCCGGAGTCGGAGAAGCCTGGCTGAGGTCGGGCCGCCTCACGCGGAGGGCAGGTCGAGTTCGGCGCGGACGGTCTTGCCGGGCAGGGCCACGCCCCGGGACACGCGGTCCAGCACCTCCCACCGGTCGGCGAGCGCGTCGACGAGGAACAGGCCCCGGCCGGTCTCGTCGAGCGGCGCCGGGGCCGTGGCCTCCTCACGCGCGGGCGGCCGGCGTTCACCGCGGGTGTCGGACACCTCGATGCGCAGCAGGACGCCCGGGGTGTGCGTCAGGCGCAGTTCGAAGTCGCGGCCCGGTACGCGGCCGTGGGTCACGGCGTTGGCGGCCAGCTCGCCGACGATCGTGGCGGCGGCGTCCGAGAGCGGAGTGCCGTGCGGGACACCCCAGGTGTGCAGCTGGACGAGGGCGAGGTGCCGGGCGAGGCGGGCGCCGAGCGGCGTGGAGCTGAAGCACTGGGTGAACGTACTGACAGTAACCGGCCGTTGAGGCGCGGATGGTGCGGTCATGGGCCCAATCTGGTGCCCCGGAACGGTCTTTCACCAGGCAGACACCGCGTACGCCGCGACGGCGTACACGGTCACGGCGCAGGCAGTACATGTGACTATCCGTGAGCGTGTTCGTTGTTCGACGTGTACGGCGGGGCGCGGGTGCACGGGAGGTGGCCGATGGCGGCGGACAGCTTGGCGGGGACGGGCACGGGCGGCGAGCCCGAGTGCTCGGACAGTCTGCGGACGTTCGGGGCGGTCGTCCAGGCGCTGCGGGAGCACGCCGGCCTGAGCAGGGCGGAGCTGGCCGAGCTGGTCCACTTCTCCAAACACACGGTGGCCTCGGTGGAGTTGGGCCGCCGCATGCCGGACCCGGTCTTCGTGGAGCGGGCGGAACAGGCCCTGGGCGACACGGGCGCGCTGCGGAAGGCCGCGGCCCATCTGGCTCGCCAGCCGGGGCTGGCGGCGTGGTTCCGGCAGTGGGCGCGGCTGGAGGCGATGGCGATCAGCCTGTGCACGTACGAATGCCGGGTCGTACCGGGGCTGTTGCAGACGGAGGGGTACGCGCGGGCGGTGTCGCTGAGTGTGCCACCGCTGCCGGACGAGGAGGAGATGAACGCGCGGATCGCTGCGCGGCTGGCTCGGCAGGAGCTGCTGTCGACCAGGCGGAAGCCTCCGACGGCGTTCAGTTTCATCCTGGAACAGGCGGTGCTGGAGCGGTACACGGGCGGGGAGGAGGTGACGCGGGAGCTGTTGGACCACTTGTTGGGGGTCGTAGAGCGGCATTGGAACGTGGAGGTTCAGGTGATGCCGCTGCGGCGACCGGTCCATGCCGGGCTGGATGGGCCCCTTCAGCTGCTGGAGACGCCGGAGAACCAGTGGTTCGCGTACTCGGAGGGACAGGAGAACGGCCGTCTCATTACGGGCCGGAAGGAGATCAGCATCCTCCAGCAGCGTTATGCGAAACTGCGCTCGCAGGCCCTCGCCCCCGAGGACTCCGTGAGCCTGCTGATGCGAATGCGAGGAGCGCTATGAGCACGTTCGAACTGGCCTGGTTCAAGAGCAGCTACAGCGGCTCGCAGGGCGACAGCTGCATCGAGATCGCCGTTGCCCGGGAGGAGTCAGGCACTGCGGAAGCGGTCCGCGTCCGGGACTCCAAGCAGCAGCACGGCCCACAGCTCGCCCTCTCCCCCGCCGCGTGGAACGGCTTCGTCTCGTACGCCGCCCACGCCTGACGACTTACGACAACGCGCCCCGCAACGGTCAACTCCGGTGCGGGGCGATTGCTTTGACTCGCTTACTCTTGGCCTGCGCCTCCTTCAGCCGCTTCTCGAAGCAGGTGTGCGGTACGCATCTCCTCCTCGTGGTTGGCCTTATAGAAGAAAACGGTGCAGCCCTCGGGAGTGAACGTGCACCACACCACCGCCGGCGACCGTTCCCAGCCGATATGCTCGGCGACCACAACGGCGGGCATCTGTGGATACTCGGTCGCCAGTTCACGGATCGCCGGCTAGGGCGGGCTGGCACCGGTGGCACGGCAGCGCCGGGAGGCGTGCGGATGCAGGCGGCGGAGCTGTCCGGCGTCGAGCTGGCGCCCATATCCCCCTGCACCAGGCCCGCGCGGCCGTGAAGACGCACAACGCAGGCAAGGTCCGCACACCGCGCCGTACGCCGGGAGCGGGCCGTATGGCGCGGGCCGGAGCCGGGCGAGTTCACCGCCGTGCTATTCGAACAACGCCCCGAACAGGGTCCTCACGGTCATTGAGACGTCGGGGTATTGGCACGCAGGAGTGCGGCTCCGAGCGGGGTAAGGGTGTGCAGCACGGATGTGGCGTGTCGGTGGCTGACGATGAGGCCGGCGTCCCGCAGGGCTGTGGCGTGCTGGCTGGCGGATGACGCTGAGACTCCTGCTGCACGGGCGAGTTCGCCGGTGGTGCCTCCTGCGGCGACGGCACGCAGGACGGAGGCCCTGGTGCGCCCAAGCAGGGCTGCCAGGGGCGCGCCGGAGCCGAAGCCTTCTGGAAGCGCGGAGTGGTGAGGCTCGTGCTTGAGCCCGTAGAGCAGGATGGGATCCAGCGTCGTGTCGCCGAAGGTCACAGGGTTTCCCCAGCAGAAGTAGGACGGGACCAGGAGAAGTCCGCGACCATTGAGACGCAGGTCACGATCCTCGGGATAGACCGTGTGCAGGACTGGGCGCCGCCATTGAAGGCTGGGCCCCAGGCTCTGGAGGATCCCTTCGGTTCCCTGGCTGAGTACGGCGCGGGCATGTGCGGACCGCTCGGCTTCGATGCGGGCTTGGATGTGGTCGCCGTAGGGGGCGATGACGATGTTGTAGTAGGTGCGCATTGCTCGAACCAGTTCCTGGCGTGTCTCCGGCTCGGCCAGGCGGGGCGCCCAGGTGGGGGCACCGCTGGTGCGGTCGAGGATGCTCACCTCGCGCAGGACCCGGCATCGCGGCGTGCTCAGGATGGCTTCGAGACCGGCGTCGAGTCCTTCAACGCCCTCGGGAGGGGTGAGGAAATCGGGGAAGTAGGTGGCGCGCGGGACCAGTGGAAGCAAGAGGGTGCGCAGGATGTGGCTGAACCCCGTGGCATGCAGCCGGGTGCGGACGGTGTGATACCAGTCCGCGTAGGCCCAACGTCCTTGGCGGGACTGGAAACGGTGGAGGCTCGCGCAGATCTCCCATAACGGATCGGGTGCGGCCGCAATACGTGTCCGGCTCAGATCGGCATCAGTGAAGTGGATCCGGAGCATTCTCTTCCCCCTTGTGGCCTGGGCTTTTCACGCAGAACCAAAAACCCTGGCTGGCCATGCTGGCGTCAAGGATGCTCAAGTTCAACGCAGCGGGGGGATGCGATCCCCGCCGGACCGTTTCCTTGTGGCGGCACCGACAGTGCCGGCATGAAGCGGTTCCACGACGAGAGGATGTTTCACATGACTGAGCGGACGAAGGCGGGCAGGGCTGCTGCCGCGATGGCGGGTGCGCTCCTGACGGTCGCAGCGGCAGGCCTCACGGCGCCGGCAGCCTCCGCCGCGCCGGCGCCCGGCCCCGCGAAGGGCGGGCCCTTCTGCGCGTACCTGATGGGCAAGAAGACCACCGCCGACACCAGTGTGTCGGTGGTCCGTCAGGCGTGCTCCACACAGTCGGACGCGGACGCCTACAACCGCCTGCAGGCCTCCAGCTCCACGCTCCTGATGACGTGGTACGCAGACGCCGGTTACAGCGGCACCAGCGCGAACATCTACGGCTCCTACGGCACCTGCGACACCGCGGGCTACGGCTTTACGCCCGACGACTGGTGGAAGAAGCACATGTCCTCCATCAAGGGCTCGGGGCAGTGCAACAAGGTCCGCCTGACCAACATCGCCGGCACGTACGCGGATTCCTACTCACTGCCGGTCTCCTTCGGGGCGACCATCTACAACGACAACGTGGGCTACGTGAAGGTCTGGCACGGGTAACAGGACCGCCCCCGGGCACCCGGCCCTGTCCGCCGCGGCGGACAGGGCCGGGAACCGCACCATCCGGACAAGGTCGTAGCCAAGGCGGCACTGTACAGGCAAGGCTTTGCCACCCCGCCTCGACGCCGGTGGCTCTGTCGGCAGTGGGCTCGGCCGGGTGCCGCGGCCAGGGGTGGAGCGTCCAGGCTGAGGAAGGTGCCGTACGCGCCAAAGTGCGGCTGGGCGGATTCCGGCATTCCGGGCTCGCGCAAGCTCGTCGCGCCATTCCGTCACACAGCCGGTACACTGCGTGTTCACCTCTCGGGTCGGTGACGGCACACCGCCTACACGTCTCCTTCACGGGGCCCTTACCTTCAGCCAGCCAGGGTGTCCGGCGGTTCGCCGGGGGCAGACGGGGTGTGTGTCGTCTGCCTAGCCTCCCGGGCCATGCGATCAACTCTGATGACACGTCTCGGTCTCGCCGCCGTCCTCGGGCTCGTCCTCGCCGTCTTCGGGCTGGCTCCCAGTGCGAGCGCGGAGTCCGAGCCGGCCTCGCTGACGTTCTCCACCGACACCGCCACCACCACGCCCGGCGGCACCGTTCAGTTGTCCATGACCATGACGAACCACAGGACGTACGACGTCTGGTTCGTCTACCAGACGATCGACCCGACCTGGCTGACCCCCCAGCGCCCCGACCTCAAGTACAGCTTCACCGGGTGCACCCTGGCGACGGCGGCCGGCAGCACCCCCTGTTCCGGTACCGGTCCCGCGAACCTCGGCGCCAACTACGGCCCGACCATTCCGCCCGGTCAGAGCCGGACCGTCACCCTGACCCTGCAGATCGCTCCCGACTCGGGCTGCAACGGCAACATCGGCTTCTACTCGTACTACTACGCCGAGTTCAGCGACAGCACGAACGCCACCGGCGGTCCCGTCTACACGCCGGAGACCCGTGTGGTCTGTTCCTGACGGCAGGACGACGGAACGAACAAAAGGACTTGACGACGCCCCCGCGGTGTCCGGATTCGACCGTATGAGCGGCCAAGTCGCGCGGGCGTCATCGACGGTACGGCCACCGGCGGACCCGACGGGTCCGCCGGTGCTTCGCGTCGGGCCCCGACCTGGGACGTCAGCCGCCGGACCATGCGGGGCACCGCGGCCTCGGCGCGTCATCGCGCGCCCCGGCGGACCGGTCCGCGACCGGGGCGCGTTCAGGTGGACACCTGCGTTTTTCCGTCACGCCTCGCAATTCGACCACAAAAGTCACACAAAGAAGTCACCCTATGACGTGACGGATGCGTCGACGACCGGCCTTCGAGGGGATGGCCGGCGTCGGCCGTGGGGGTGCGTCCGCTCCATGGGAGCTGTGCTCACCCCTGCCCGGGGGGAGGACTTCCGCATGAAGCGGACCATGCGCACCACCACGCTCACCTTAGGCGCGCTCATCGCCGCGCTCGGATTACCCGCGGGGGCCGCGCACGCCGACGGCAGCACGCCCCGTGTCGATCTGCGGACGCTGATCGTGAGCGACGGCGGCCCGGCCGTCGACGCGATCGCCGCCGAACTGGACACCGCGGGGACGCCCTACACGAAGATAGATCTGAACCAGTCCGGCAGACCCGTGATCGACGCCGGCTTCCTCGCGGACACGGTGGACGGCCGGCCGCGGGCCAAGTACCAGGCCGTCGTGCTGCCCAACGACAACCCGTTCCCGGCGAACTCGCCCGAGATGGCGGCGCTCACGGACTACGAGCGGACGTACGACGTTCCGCAGGTCGACGCCTACACCTACGCCCGCCCCGAGGCGGGGTTGCAGTATCCGGTCGCCGGTGTCGGCTACTCCGGAAGCCTCGACGGCGTCCGGGCGGAGGTGACGGCCGCCGGCAAGGCAGGCCCCTTCGGCTATCTGAAGGGCGCCGTGCCCTTCGAGGACATCTCCCCCACCGTGTCGGAGAGTTACGCCTATCTCTCGCAGCCGGCCGCCGGCGCGGACTTCACGCCGTACGTCGAGGCGCCGATCCCCGGGGAGTCGACGCGCGGCTCGCTGGTCGGCGAGTACCGGCACGACGGGCGGCGGGAGTTGGTCGTCACCTTCGTCTACAACCAGTACCAGCAACAGTTCCGGCTGCTGGCCCGCGGCATCGTCGAGTGGATGACCGGCGGGGTGCATCTGGGCGCCTCCCGCAACTACTTCGCCGTGCACGTCGACGACGTGTTCGCCGCCGACGACCGCTGGGACACCCAGCTCAACTGCACGCCCGGCGACGTCGACTGCCCGAACGGCGCGGGCACGCCCGACCCGATCCGCATGACCGCCGCCGACGTCGACCACGCCACCACCTGGCAGCGCGACCACGGCTTCACCCTCGACCTCGTCTACAACGGCGTCGGCAGTGTCGAGCAGCGCGCGGAGCACAACGGGGCCGACGCGCTGGCCGACCGGCTGATCGCCGAGCGCGGCAAGTTCCGCTGGGTCAACCACACCTACACCCACGCCTTCCTCGGTTGCGAGCAGAACGTCACCGTGGTGCCCTGGCGGTGCGCGACCAACGCGAACGGCAGTGTCAAATGGGTCAGCCGCCAGGCCATCTCCGATGAGATCGCCACCAACCGGGTGTGGGGGCAGAGCGTCGGACTGCCCCTGCAGAACGACGAGTTGGTCACCGGTGAGCACTCCGGTCTGAAGGTGCTGCCGCAGCAGCCGGACGACAATCCCAACCTGGGGCCGGCGCTCGCCGACAACGGCGTCTCCTGGCTCGCCTCGGACAACTCCCGTGACCCGGTGCTGCGCAAGGTGGGCGCCGCGACCACCGTCTCCCGCTACCCGATGAACATCTTCTACAACGCCGGGCGGGCGGCCGAGCAGGTCGACGAGTACAACTGGATCTACACCAGCCGCGCCCAGGGCGGCAGCGGCATCTGCGAGGACAACCCGGCGACCACCACCTGTCTGCCGGCCCCGCTGGACCCCGCCACCGGCTACGCCGACCACATCGTGCCGCTGGAGACGCGCATCGCCCTCGGGCACGTGCTCGCGGGCGACCCCAAGCCGCACTTCATCCATCAGTCCAACCTCGCCGAGGACCGCCTCGCCTACCCGGTCCTGGACGGCGTACTGGACGGCTACCACGCGCTGTTCGCGAACGACACCCCCGTGGTGAACCTGCGGATGAAGGACATCGGCGCGGAGCTGCAGCGCCGCGCGGCCTGGCAGACGGCCGTGCGCAACGGGCAGGTGACGGCGTACCGCGTCGGCGGCACGGTCACGGTGTCGGCACCGAACGGCGTGACGGTCACCGCCACCATGCCGGCCGGCACCACCCTGGCCGGCCGCGCCTTCGGCTCGGCGTACGCGGGCGCGCTGTCCGGCTGGACGGCCTCCACGGGGCGGCCGCTCACGCTCGGGCTGCCGTCGTCCGCCGCCGCGCCGCACACCGCCGCGAAGGCGGCGAAGCACGGCCCGGTCACCGTTCCCGCACCCCGTACCCGCGTACCCGCGGGTGTGAGCGAGCCACCGGCGCAGAACGCGGCGGGCTGAAGCGCGCAGCCCACAGGTCCCGGCCGCCACCCGGCGGCCGGGACCGGCACGACCACCCACACCTCGGCCGTGGAGCACTCCTATGCACGTTCACCGCGGCGCGCGCCCCACTGATCCGACGCGCGTCACCCTGCTCACCGAAGGAACGTATCCGCACAGTCACGGCGGCGTCAGTGTCTGGTGCGACCAACTCGTCCGCGGCATGCCCGACCTGGAGTTCGACGTCCTCGCCGTCACCGGCACCGGCCGCGAGCCGCTCGTGTGGGATCTGCCCGCGCACGTGTCCCGCATGACGTCCATCCCCATGTGGGGCACCCCGCCGGAGGGCCGGCCACCGCGAGGGCGCGCGCGCAACCGGCTCACCAGTGCCTACGAGCGGTTCCTGACCGCGCTGCTCGACCCGTGCGCCGAGGACGGGTTCGCGCCCGCGCTCCACACGATGGCACGGGCCGCCGCCGACGGCACCCTGAGCGCCTTCCTCCGCGGCGACCAGGCCATCTCCGTGCTGACCTCGGTGTGGAACCGGCCGGGACTGGTGGTGCGCGAGGCCCGGCCGACCCTGCACGACGCGCTCACCGCCACCGGCCTGCTCGAGCACGCGCTGCGTCCGCTGGCCGCGCCGCCGCCCACCAGCGGGGTGGCGCACGCGGTGAGCGGCGGAGTCGCCGTACTGCCGGGGCTGGCCGCGCTCGAACAGCACGGCGTGCCACTGCTGTTGACCGAGCACGGGGTGTACCTGCGCGAGCGCTACCTCGGCTACCGCACCGCGCCGTACCGCTGGCCGGTGAAGGCGGTCGTCCTGGGCTTCTTCCGGCTGCTGACCCAGGAGAGCTACCGCAGGGCCGCGCTGATCACCCCGGGCAACCGCTACAACCGGCTGTGGGAGGAGGAGGGCGGTGCCGCCCCGGAGTCGATCCGCACCGTCTACAACGGCGTGGACCCGGCCGCGTTCCCGCCGGCCGGACCGGAGCCCGCGGTGCCCACCCTCAGCTGGGCGGGCCGGGTGGACCCGATCAAGGACCTGGAGACCCTCATCCGCGCCTTCGCCCTGGTCCGGGCCGAACTGCCCGATGCCCGGCTGCGGTTGTTCGGCGGCACACCGCGCGGCGGAGAGGGGTACCGGGACCGCTGCGAGGCCCTGGCCGCCGCACTCGGACAGGCGGACGCCGTCCGGTTCGAGGGGCGGGTGGAGGACATCAAGGACGCCTACGCCGCCGGCAACGTGGTGATGCTCTCCAGCATCAGCGAGGGCTTCCCGTTCACGCTGATCGAGGCCATGTCGTGCGGTCGGGCGACCGTGTCCACCGACGTCGGCGGGGTACGGGAGGCCGTCGGCGACACCGGTGTCGTGGTCCCGCCGCGCGACCCGGCCACCATGGCCGCCGCCGCGCTGCGGCTGCTGCGCGACCCCGGGCGCCGCGGGGCGATGGGAGAGGCGGCCCGGCTCCGGGTGATCGAACAGTTCACCCTGCGCCGGACCATCGAAACGTTTCGCTCCATCTACCTGGACCTGGCGGCACGGGACCGGGCGGGCGCGCGACCGGTCCCGCGGCCCACGACGGACACGGGCACCACGGGGGCCACGGGCACCACGAGCGCCACGAGCGCCACGGCCGCTCCGGTCACGGAAGGCGTCGCGATATGAGCGGGCCCATGGCCCTCGAACCCGGTGGGTCCGAGCAGGACACGCTCGCGCTCCGGCTCGCCGGGACGCGGGCGCGGCGCCCGCGTCCGCGCTGGGCGAACGACAGCACGCTCGCCCTGCGGCTGCCCCGGCACGGACCGGACGAGCACGAGGTCAGCCGGCTCGCCGCAGAGCTGGCCGACCGCATCGGGCCCGCGGTGCACCCCTACGAGGTGGCCGCGCTGCTGGAGGCCGAGGGGCTGTCAGGCGACGTCATCAGGAACCAGTACGGGCATCCGAACCTGTTCTCGCTGGCCTCGGCGCTCTACGAGCGGGTGCCCCGGAGTTTCCCCGAGCCCGCCGCGGTCCCGGATCCATGGCGTCCGGACCATGTGCGCTGTCTGCTGCGTGGTGCCCTGTTCGCCCTGCCGGGACTGGCGTATCTGCTGGTCGCACCGCTGTGGCACGCCCAGGAGCACGCTTCCGCGCTCGTCGTGGCGTTGATCGTCTCCTGGGCCTGGGGGCAGGCGGTGGGGCACCGCGCGTACCTGCGGATGGCCGCTGGCCGCCGGGAGGCCGGCCGCACCCTGCTGGCGGGAGCCCCGCTGGGGGCGGTGCTGGCCACGGCCGTGGCGGTGCCGCTCTCCGGCGGGGGTCCGGTGGTCTGGGTGGTGGCCGCGCAGTCCGCGTACCTGGCCGCGGCGGGCGTCCTGCTGGTCCTCGCCCGTGAGCGGTGGCTGCTGGCCGCGCTCACTCCGCTCGTCGCCGGTGCCGTGCTGCTGCCTTGGTGGGAGCCGGGCCCGTCGGCGCGCGCCGGTCTGCCGCTGCTCGCGCTGCTGGCCACGCTCGCCGCCACGGCCCGGGCCCTGCGGGTCGTCCTCGTGGCCCCGGCCGCCGCCGACAGCCCACGGCCGCCACTCACGGCGTCCCTCCCCTACGCCCTGTTCGGCGTCGCGGCGGCGGTGCTGGTGCTGCTGGAGGGCCGCCGGCACCCGTACGCGGTGATCGTGCTGACCGTGAGCATGGGGCCGGCCGAGTTGCTGCTGTACCGCTACCGCGGCTGGTCGCTGGCCGCACTGCGCCGTACGGCGACACCCGCCGGGTTCCTGCTGCGCTCGGCCGGCGTACTCGGCCTCTGCCTGTCCGCCTACCTCCTCCCGCTGCTGCCCGCGGCCCTGCTCACCGGGGCCGGTCCGGCCGAACTGCTGCTCCTGGCCGCCACGTTGTGGACGGCGTTGCTGCTCCAGGCGTTCGGCGTGGCCTGGCCGCCCGCGGTCGTCTGCCTGCTCGCCGCGAGTTGCGCGGGCGCGGTCACCCTGCTGCGGCTGCCACCCGGGCCTGCGGCGCTCGCGTTGTGCTGCGGAGCGGCCGCGCTGTGCCTGTCGGGGTACGTGCTGTGGCTGCTCGGCCGGCCGGCCCCGCACCTGTGACCGCGCCGGGGCCGCGGAACCCGCCGGCCACCGCGGCTCCCCGTGCCACCGGCCCTCCTCCGCCCCACCGCGACTCCCGCCCCACCACGACCACATCCCACCGCGACCACGTCCCACCACGACTCCCGCAGCGCCTCAGCTCTCCGCAGCAACCCGCCGAACGCCCTGAAGGGACACAAGAGTTGACATCCGCACCGCTCGCCGCCGTCACCGGAGCCGAGGGCTTCATCGGCTCGCACCTCACCGAGGCGCTCGTCGCCTCCGGCCACCGGGTCAGGGCGATGGCCCAGTACAACTCCTTCTCCTCCTACGGGTGGCTGGAGACCCTGCCCGCCGACGTCCTGGACCACGTGGAGATCGTGCTCGGCGACGTGCGCGACCCCGGCTCGGTCCGCGGCCTGCTCGAAGGGGCCGACTGCGCCTACCACTTGGCGGCCCTCATCGCGATCCCGTACTCCTACCAGGCACCGCACAGCTACGTGGACACCAACGTCACCGGCACGCTCAACGTGCTGGAGGCGGTGCGCGCCCTGGGCACGCCCCGGCTGGTGCACACCTCCACCAGCGAGACGTACGGCACCGCGCGGACCGTGCCGATCACCGAGGACCACCCCATCAACACCCAGTCGCCGTACGCCGCTTCGAAGGCGGGAGCGGACCGGCTCGCCGACAGCTACTACGCGAGCTTCGGCACCCCCGTGGTGACGCTGCGGCCGTTCAACACCTTCGGACCGCGCCAGTCGATGCGCGCGGTGATCCCCACCGTCATCGGCCAGGTGGCGGCCGGACAGCGCACCATCACCCTCGGCGACCTGCGTCCCACCCGCGACTTCACCTACGTCAAGGACACCGCGCGGGCGTTCCTCGCGGTGGGCACCGGCGCGGCCGAACGGGTCGTGGGGCGCACCTTCAACGCCGGTACCGGCGGGGAGATCTCGGTCGGCGATCTGGTCGCGCTGATCGGCAAGGTCATGGACACCGCCCTCGACGTTCGCGAGGACTCCGAACGCCTGCGGCCCGCCGCCTCCGAGGTGATGCGCCTGGTCGCGGACGCGACGCGGCTCGCCGACGCGACCGGCTGGCGGCCCGCGCACACCCTGGAGCAGGGGCTCGCTCACACCGTGGAGTTCTTCCGCGACCCGGCCAACCTGGCCCGCTACAAGACCGGCATCTACAACATCTGACCCCGTACGGCCCGTCCACGAAGGAGAGAGGCCCCATGCACGCAGTCATCCTGGCAGGAGGCAAGGGTGTCCGGCTGCGGCCCTACACCACGGCGCTGCCCAAGCCGCTCGTGCCCATCGGCGACCAGCACGCCATCCTCGAGATCGTGCTGCGCCAGCTCTCCGCGGCTGGTTTCACCACGTGCACCATCGCCATCGGCCACCTGGGCGAGATCATCCGCGCCTACGTCGGCGACGGCTCGCAGTGGGGGATGAAGGTCGACTACTCCACCGAGGAGAGCCCGCTCGGGACCATGGGTCCCCTGCTGACGATGCGCGACCGGCTGCCGGAGACCTTCCTGGTGATGAACGGCGATGTCCTGACCGACCTCGACTACGCGGACATGCTGCGCAGGCACCGGGACTCGGGCGCGCCGCTGACCATCGCCACGTACACCCGCAAGGTGCACATCGACTTCGGGGTGCTGACCACCGACGCGAGCAGGGTCGTCGCCTTCACGGAGAAGCCCAGCCTGGACTACCGGGTCTCGATGGGGGTCTACGGGCTGTCCCGTTCGACGCTCGACGGCTACACGCCCGGACTGCCGCTGGGCTTCGACGAACTGGTCCTTGACCTGCTCGCGGACCGGCGTCCGCCGTACGCCTACGAGTTCGACGGATACTGGCTGGACATCGGCCGCCCCGACGACTACGACCAGGCCAACGCCGAGTTCACCACCCGCAAGTCACTGCTGCTCAAGGGAGCCTGAACCGCGCATGCGCATTCTCGTCCTGGGCTCCACCGGCTATCTGGGACAGCACGTCACCGCACGACTGCGCGCGCTGCCGGGCGCGCGGGTGCGTACGGCGGGCCGCTCCGCGGACGCCGACGTCGCGGTCGACCTGGCCGGTGACCCACCTGAGCGCCTGGCCGGGCTCCTCGCGCCCGAGGCGCCGGACGCCGTGGTCAACTGCGCGGGCGTGACCGGCGGCGACGCCGTCGCGCTCGCGGAGGTCAACGCCCGCGGCCCGGCCGCCCTGTGCGCGGCGCTGCGCGAGGCGGCCCCGGCCGCCCGCCTGGTGCACCTCGGCTCGGCCGCCGAGTACGGTCCGGGCCTGCCGGGGACAAAGGCGGCCGAGTCGGCCGCCACCTGCCCGCTCGGCCCGTACGGCGCCACCAAGCTCGCGGGCACGGTCGCGGTGACCGCCTCCGGTCTGGACGCGGTGGTGCTGCGTGTCGGCAACCCGGTGGGCCCGGGGGCACCGGTCACCGGACTGCCCGGCCGGATCACCGCGCTGCTGCGCGCGGCCGGTCCGGACCCGGACGCGGTGCTGCGGCTCGGCGACCTGTCCGCCCACCGCGACTTCGTGGACGTACGCGATGTGGCCCGCGCGGTGGAGCTGGCGGTCACGGCCGGCGGTCCGCTGCCGCCGGTGCTCAACATCGGCGGCGGCGAGGCCGTCCGGGTCCGCCGTCTGGTGCGCGAGCTGGCCGGGCGGGCCGGGTTCCGGGGCCGTGTCGAGGAGGACGGGGGCGGCTCCGCGCGCTCGGCGCGGGTGTCGTGGCAGTGCTCCGACATCGGCGCGGCCGCCGGGGCCCTGGGCTGGCGGCCGTCGCACACCCTCGACGAGTCGCTGGCCGCGCTGTGGGCGGCCGCCGGGCCGGCGTCCCACGCCCCGGAAGCCGAGGTCGTGCCGTGAGCCTGCTGGTTCCGTTGTACGTGCACCCGGCCGAGGATCCGGGTGCCTGGCACCGGCTGATCAGGTCGGCGGCCCGCACCTACGCGGTCGTGCTGAATCCGGCCAGCGGGCCGGGTCCGGGTCCGGATCCGGCGTTCACGGCGGTGGCCGAGGCGCTGCGGGCGGCCGGTGCCCGGCTGCTCGGCTACGTGGACACCGACTACGGAATGCGCGACGCGGCCGAGGTCGCCGACGACGTGCGCAGGCACCGCGAGTGGTACGGGGCCGACGGCTGCTTCCTGGACCGCGTGACGGCGGCGCCGGACGGGCTGCCGGCCTGCCGGAAACTGGTCCGGTCGACGCGCCGGCTCGGCGCCGGGACGGTGGTGCTGAACCCGGGCGTCCATCCGGCGCCAGGCTATGCCCGCATCGCCGATCTGACGGTCACCTTCGAGGGCCACTGGTCGACGTACGTGTCGGCCTTCAGCCGCCCGGCGTGGGCGGCCCGGCAGCCCGCCGAGCGGTTCTGCCACCTCGTCTACGGGGTGCCGGAGGCGCTCGTGCCGCTCGCGGTGCGGACCGCGTGCGCGCGCGGTGCGGCGGTGTGCGGGCCGGTGACGGGAGAACAACCGAATCCCTGGGCCGGGTTGACCCCGGCCCTGACCGGGACGGAGCGATGAGGATCAGGACACTGACGTGCGCGGCCGCTGTGACCGCGCTGGCCGCCTCCCTGCTGACGGGGTGCTCGGGCACCGACCGGGACGAGGGCGGGGCCCCGCGGCCCGGTCCGACCGGCACGGCACCGCAGGGCCCCGGCCACCCGACGACCCCGGAGGCGACGCGCTCTCCCACGGCAGCCACCACGGGGCCGGGGAGAACGAGCCCTCCCACGACGGCCGGGCCGACCCCCGGCACGCCTCGGAAGGCGCTGTGGCGGCCGCGCCCCGGACTCGCCTGGCAGTGGCAGCTCAACGGCAGAGCCGATCCGTCGGTCGACGTGCCCGTCTACGACATCGACGGCTTCGAGAACTCCGCGGCGGACGTGGCCCGTCTGCACCGGGACGGGCGCAAGGTGATCTGCTATGTCAACGTCGGCGCCTGGGAGAACTTCCGGCCCGACAAGGACGCCTTCCCGCGCTCGGTGCTCGGCGGGACCAACGGGTGGGACGGCGAGCGCTGGCTCGACATCCGCCGCCTCTCCGTGCTGCGCCCGATCATGGAGCGGCGGTTCGACATGTGCCGGGACAAGGGCTTCGACGCGGTGGAACCCGACCTGCTGGAGGCCTACTCCAACCGGACCGGCTTCCCGCTCACCGCGCGCGACCAGCTCCGCTACAACCGCATGATCGCCGAAGTCGCCCACGAGCGCGGCCTGTCGGCGGGTCTCAAGAACGACCTGCCGCAGATTCCGCAGCTCGTGGGCGACTTCGACTTCGCCGTCAACGAGGAGTGCGCGCAGTACCGGGAGTGCGAGCGGCTCACCCCGTTCGTGAAGGCCGGCAAGGCCGTCTTCCATGTGGAGTACGCGGTGTCCGCCGACGGCTTCTGTCCGATCTCGCGCAGGCTGGGCCTGTCGTCGATGCGGAAGAAGCTGGAGCTGGGGGTGTGGCGCGAGCCGTGCTGAACGGTCCCTGAGGGCCCGCGGCCTCCCGGTCAGACCGGTTCGGGGGTCCTGGTCTCCTCGGAGAAGTCGATCTCCGGCGGCGGGGTCCGGAACAGGCGGGTGAGGTAGGCGAGGTAGAGCACGCCCACGGCCAGCCAGATCAGGCCCAGGGTGATGGCCTTGCCGTCGAGCCGGGTCAGCAGCCAGATGTCGACCGCCGCGCCGATCAGCGGGAAGACGACGTGGGTGAGCGGGTTGAGTCCGCGGCCCTCGCGGCGCTCGCGCGCGAAGGTGGCGATCACGCTGAGGTTCACCGAGGTGAAGGCGGTGAAGGCACCGAAGTTGATGAACGAGGTGGAGGTCGTCACGTCGAGCCGCAGCGCGATGAGCCCGATCACGCCCGTCAGCACGATGTTGACGGCGGGGGTGCGGAACCGGGGATGGACGAACCCGAAGAAGCGGCGGGGCAGCACGCCGTCCCGGCCCATCGCGAACAGCAGGCGGGAGGCGCTGGCCTGGGCGGCGATGCCCGAGGCGAACTGGGCGACCACCAGGCCGGCCAGGAAGATCGAGGAGAACAGGCTCCCGGCGATCGTCTTGGCGATCTCGAAGGCGGCCGAGTCCGGGTCGGCGAAGGTGCTCCCGGGGTGGACGAGCTGGGTCGTGTAGGCGAGGAGGACGAAGATGCCGCCGCCGATCAGGGCGATGAGGATGATCGCGCGGGGGATGGTGCGGCGCGGGTCGACGGTCTCCTCGGTGAGGGTGGTGACGGCGTCGAAGCCGAGGAAGGAGTACGCGGCGATGGCCGCTCCGGCCGAGATGCCGACCAGGGTGCTGTTGTCGTTGAAGAACGGCGTGGCGCTGAACAGGCCCCCGGCTCCCGAGTGGTGGAAGACGTGGAGCAGCGAGAAGACCGCGAAGAAGCCGATGACCAGCACCTGGAAGGTCATGAGCAGGTCGTTGGTCTTCTCCGCGGTGCGGATGCCGCGCACGTTCAGCGCGGTGGTGATCGCGATGAAGCCGACGATCCAGACCCAGAAGGGCACGCCGGGGAACTGGGCGTGCAGATAGGCGCCGCCGATCAGCCAGATGACCATCGGCAGGAAGAAGTAGTCGAGGAGCGTCGCCCACCCGACGAGGAAGCCCGCCCTGGAGTCGATGGCCCGCCGCACGTAGGTGTAGGCCGAGCCCGCCACCGGATGGGCCGCGGCCATCTTGCCGTAGCTGTGCGCGGTGAAGATCATCGCGACCATGGCCAGCAGATAGGCGGTCGGCACGGTGCCGTTGGTCGTCTGTGCGATGACCCCGTACGTGCCGAGCACGATCAGGGGGGTCATGTAGGCGAGGCCGAAGGCGACGACTGATCTGAGGGTCAGGGTCCGGTTCAGCGTCGGGGTGGGTTGTTCCATGGCGTGGCTCCAGGAGGGCGGGTGGGGGCCGGGCGGGCTTCCGGGGAGGTGCGGGCGGGCGCCGGGGGACGGGGAGGGGGCGGACACGCGGGGCGGTCAGTCGCCGGGGCGGCGGTCCGGGTTCCAGCGGCGGGGGTCGATCCGGCCCTGGTACAGCGGCAGTTCGATGGGGGCGTCACCGTCGCGGAACTGGTCCCAGACGCGGTTGAGACCCGCCGTGCCGTGGGTTCTGACCCGGGTGACGTCGTCGAGGTCGAGCACATCGGTGAGGACGGTGGGCAGGGCGTCGGGGGACTCGACGCGTACCCGGCCCTCCGGGTCCACCACGAGGCTGCGGCCGGTGCCGACCGGGCCCGCGGTGTTGACGCTGATCACGTAGACCTGGTTGACCATGGCGTTGGCCCGGGCCAGGACCAGTTCCTGGGCGCGGTCGGCGGTCGTGGTCATGACCGGGTTGACGATCACTTCGGCGCCCATCCAGGCCAGGTGCCGGGAGACCTCGGGGAACCACGCGTCGTAGCAGATCGCGAAGCCGATCCGGCCCGCCTCGGCCAGGTCGGCCACGACGAAGCGGTCGCCGGGGTCGTACGGCTCGTAGGGGCGCCAGGGGAAGACCTTGCGGTAGGAGGCGGCGAGCCGGCCCTCGGGCGAGAAGGCCAGCGCGGTGTTGAACAGCTCGCCGCCCGCACCGCGCTCGCACACGCTGCCGGGCAGCAGCCAGACGCCCAGGTCGCCGGCGAGTTCGGCGAGCATCCTGGTCCGGGGGCCGTCCAGCGGCTCCGCGGCCTCCTGGAGCTGCGCCTCCCGTTCCTCCGCGGAACCCTCCACGCCGCACAGGTGCAGCTCGGGATACACCGCCAGACGGGTTCCGGGGAACCGTGCGACGAGGTCCTGGACCTCGTCGGCGAAGCCGGCCAGCGGCAGCCGGGAGGAGCGCGGAGGGGCCTGCGCGAGGGCGATGGGGAGGGGCCGTGACACGGGAGTCACCACTTTCGGACAGCAGGTGGCCTGATGGCGAAAAAATAGAGCACGATGAGCACTTAAACAAGAGTGTTCAAGATGAGCACTTTTGAGTACGGTGTCGCCATGCCCGACTCCCCCGTGAACTCCCGTGCGGCGCGCGCGGAGCAGGCTGCCCTCGGCCTGAACGCGCCACCGCTCACCGCCATCCGGCGGCTGTCAGCCCTGGACGCCGTGCGGGCCCGGATCGCGCTCGCCGTCGATCTCGGCCTGCTGGCGCCCGGTGAGCGGCTGCCCGGCAGCGACCGGATCGCCGAGGCGCTCGGTGTCTCCGAGATCACGGTCCGCCGCGCCCTGGTGGCACTGTGCAAGGAGGGCGTGCTCGAGCGCCGGCGCGGGCGCACCGGAGGAACACTGGTGGCCGAGCGGCCCGCCCACTCGACGGTCGGGGCCATCGAGACGTACCGGGCGGCGTCCGCGGACGTGCACCAGCTCATCGACCACCGGCTCGTCCTGGAGTGCGGGGTGGCCCATCTGGCCGCGCTCCGCGGCCTCGGCACGGAGTCCGCGCGGGAGCTGGACCGGCTGGTCGAGGAGATGGACCGGGCCCCGAGCTGGGCGGAGTTCCACGGCTGCGACGAGCGGTTCCACATGGCCGTGGCCGCCGCGACCGGACTGGACTCCGTCGCCGAGCCCTACGGCGCCGTGCTGCGGGAGCTGTACCGCTACTACCTGCCCTACCCGCTGGACTTCCTGCGCCACTCCAACGACGAGCACCGCGCCCTGGTGAAGGCGATCCTGCGCGGGGACGCGGTGGAGGCGGCCGAGGTGGCCCGCCGGCATGTCGAGGACCTCCACAAGACCATGTTCATGGACCTCCTCGACCGGCGCTGACCGGACGGGCGGTCCAGGGCCGCGCCGGGCGCACCCCCGCCCCGGCCGCCGCGGCCGGTTCCCGCACGCGCACGCCGACCGTCGGGCGACCACACTCGAGAGCACGAACGCGGAGCCGGTCACGGCCGCACGCGGTGAAGGAGGAGGCCATGTCCGCCGCGCGAGAGGAGCGGGGCCGGGCGGCGAAGGAGGCCGACCGGCTGACGGCGCAGGGAGTGAGCGGGGTCGCCCTCACCATGGTGGACACCGCCGGCATCACCCGCGTCAAGACGGTGCCGGTCACGGCGCTGGCCGACGCCGCGCGGTGGGGTGTCGCCATGCCGCCGGTCTTCGACCTGTTCCTGGCCGACGACTCCGTCACCTTCGGGGCGCCCTCCGGCACCCCCGAGGGCGATCTGCGGCTGCTGCCCGACCTGGACCGGCTGACCCCACTGGCCGCGCAGCCCGGCTGGGCCTGGGCGCCGGCCGACCGCCGCGACCAGCGGGGCACCGAGTACCCCGGCTGCCAGCGGCTGTTCGCCCGGCGGATGACCGAGCGGGCCGCCGAGCGCGGACTCGCCCTGCGCATGGGCTTCGAGACCGAGTGGGTGGTCGGCCGGGACGCTGACTTCTCCCCGTCGCCGTCCGGCCCGGCCTCGGGGCCCGCGTTCGGCATGGCACGGTTCGTCGAACTGTCCGACTACCTGCGCGACGTGCTGGACGCCCTCGTCGCGCAGGGGATCGACGTGCAGCAGCTTCACCCGGAGTACGCGCCCGGCCAGTTCGAGGTGTCCGTGGCACCGGCGGACCCGGTGGGGGCGGCCGATCTGGCGGTACTCGTGCGGGAGACGGTCAGGGCGGTCTCCGCGCGGCACGGGCTGACGGCCTCGTTCGCCCCGGTCGTCGAGGCGGGGACGGTCGGCAACGGACGCCATCTGCATCTGAGCCTGTGGCGGGACGGCCGGAACCTGTGCCGGGACGGGGACGGGCCGCACGGCATGACCGCGGTCTGCGAGGCGTTCCTCGCGGGTGTCCTCGGGGAGCTGCCCGCGCTGCTCGCCCTCGGCGCGCCCTCCGCCGCCAGCTATCTGCGGCTGGAGCCCTCGCGCTGGGCCGGCGCGTTCCAGTGCTGGGGCCCGGAGAACCGGGAGGCCGCGATCCGGTTCGTCGCCGGAGCCCCGGACGCCGTCTGGGCGGCGAACGCGGAGGTCAAGAGCTTCGACGCGGCGGCCAACCCCTATCTGGTGGTGGGCGCGGTCATCGCCGCGGGACTCGCCGGGATCGACGCCGCGGCGGCCCTCCCACCGCCCGTGGTGGACGATCCCGCCCAGGTGGGAGGGCAGACGCGGCTGCCCGGCTCGCTCACCGAGGCGCTGGCGCACTTCGAGCGGTCCGTGGTGCTGCGCGAGGCGCTGGGAGAGACGCTGTTCGGCGCGGTCGTCGCCGTACGCCGTGCGGAGGCCGCCCGGTTCGAGGGGGCGACGCCGCAGAGCGTCGTGGCGGCCACGCGCCTGCGGTACTGACGGCCGGCGAGCGGAGCACCGAAGGGCACGCCCCGGCCCGCCCCGGCGCGTCGGCGCCGGGGGAAGGGCGGCGGCTCAGCGGGCGGTCTGCGTGTGGACGTACTCGACGAGGTGGGTGAGCGCGTCGGGGTCGGTCGACGGCATGACGCCGTGGCCGAGGTTGAAGATGTGGCCCTCAAGCCCGGCGGCCGAGTCCAGTACCTCCTGGGCCTTGGCCTCCATGGCCTGCCGGGGGGCGAACACCGAGGTCGGGTCGAGGTTGCCCTGGAGCGCCTTGCCGGGGCCGACACGGCGGGCGGCCTCGTCGAGCGGGACCCGCCAGTCGACGCCGACGACGTCCGCGCCCGCGTCACCCATCAGGCCGAGCAGCTCGCCGGTGCCGACACCGAAGTGGATGCGCGGGACGCCGTACCCGGCGACCGCCTCGAAGACCTTGGCGGAGGCCGGCAGCACCGAGCGGCGGTAGTCGACGGGCGAGAGGGCGCCGGCCCAGGAGTCGAAGAGCTGCACGGCACTGGCGCCCGCCTCGATCTGCACCTTCAGGAAGGCGGTCGTGATGGCGGCGAGGCGGTCGAGCAGGTCGGCCCACAGCTCGGGGTCGCCGTACATCATCGCCTTGGCGTTCTCGTACGTCCGGGAGGGGCCGCCCTCCACGAGGTAGCTTGCGAGGGTGAAGGGGGCTCCGGCGAAGCCGATGAGCGGGGTGGACCCCAGTTCGCGGGTGAGCAGGCCGATCGCCTCGGTGACGTAGGAGACGTCCTCGGGGGTCAGGTCGCGCAGCCGGGCGAGGTCCTCGCGGGTGCGCACCGGACGCTCGACGACCGGGCCGATGCCGGGCTTGATGTCCAGGTCGATGCCGATGGCCTTGAGGGGCACGACGATGTCGCTGAAGTAGATCGCCGCGTCCACGTTGTGCCGGCGGACCGGCTGGAGCGTGATCTCGGCGACCAGCTCCGGACGCATGCAGGACTCGAGCATCGGGATGCCCTCGCGCACCTTGCGGTACTCCGGCAGGGAGCGCCCGGCCTGCCGCATGAACCACACCGGGGTGTGCGGCACGGGTTCACGCCTGCACGCCTTCAGGAAGGCGGAGTCGTAGGTGGCTGTCTGCGGCTGCCGGCTTGCGGGCGTCTCGTTGGCACTCACGTCCGCAAGTCTCGCATGCCCCCGATGACGCGAAGGCCCCGGTGTGCGGTCCCGGACGGCACCGCCGACGGCGGCGGGGTGTCTTGCCCTGCACGAAGGCCCGGTTCCCCTTAATCTTCCCGGCATGGCTGCGGCTCAGGGACGACTGTCGGACGGCACTGGCGGAATGGACGATCCAAAGGATCCGGGAAATCCAGGAAACCCGGAAAATACGGGAAATCCGGGAAATCCGGGAAAGGGGGACGGCGATACGAGCAGGAAACCCCAGGCTCCGTCGCCGTTCCGGGCGGCGGTCGACGCGCTGAGGGCCGCGCGGCTGCGGCCGCAGCTGGAGATCGAGCAGGTTCCGCCGCCGCAGCGGCTCGCCCCGTTCACGTACGCGCTGGAGGCCACGGTCGTCGACGGGGAGCAGGACCTGGCCGACGGCCGCCTCGTGCTGCTGCACGATCCCGCCGGGCACGACGCCTGGCGGGGCACCTTCCGGCTGGTGACGCTGGTGCGCGCGGAACTGGAGGCGGAGATGGCCGCCGACCCGCTGCTGCCGGAGGTGTGCTGGTCGTGGCTGACCGGGGCGCTCCAGGCGCGCGGGCTGATGTACGGCGAGCCGAGCGGGACCGTCACGCGCGCGAGTTCGCACTACTTCGGCGGGCTTTCGTCGCGCCCCGCCGCCTCACAGATCGAGATCCGCGCCTCCTGGACGCCCCGGGAGGGGATGGGCGGGGTGCCGGACACCGCGGCGCACCTGGCGTCCTGGTGCGATCTGCTCGCCCAGGTCGCCGGACTGCCGCCGGCCGGCCCCGGGGACGCGTCGGTGGTGACGCTGCCGCAGCGGCGCGGCCCGCAGCCGCGCTGACCCCGACCGGCCGCTGACGGCGGTCCCGCACCCTCGCTGACGACGGTCCCTCACCCATGCGCGTACACCTGTCCGGGTGGCCCACCGGCCTCTTGCCGTTTCTTTGTCGATACGGCCACTTTCAGGCAGGTATCGCTCTCGAACGGCCCCAAGCGGACCGATTCGACCTTCGGGTTATCGCCAATACGTTCGAATTAAACGCTCGGGCAGTCACCAGATCGTGATCATTCTCTAAAGGACACCGGGTTTGGTGCCGAAGACCACTGTGACCTTGCAAGCACGGTTCTTCCGGCTTCATCCCCACAAGCCGGCCCCGTCCCCCCACCCCCAGGAGGCCTGGTGTCCGTTCTCCTCGAGCAGCCCGCAAGCCTGGTCGCCTACCGTCCGAACAAGCCGACTGCCATGGTCGTCGTGGCGGACCCGCGCGTCCGTTCCACCGTCACCCGCCATCTGTGGGCGCTCGGAGTCCGTGACGTCATCGAGGCTTCGTCCGTCGCGGAGGCTCGTCCCCGTATCGGCAATCCGCGGGACATCTGCGTTGCCGACGTCCACCTGCCCGACGGCTCCGGGCTCACCCTGCTGTCCGAGACCCGAGCCGCCGGATGGCCCAACGGCCTGGCACTGTCCGCCGCCGACGACATCGGCGCCGTCCGCAACGCCCTGGCGGGCGGTGTGAAGGGCTATGTCGTCACCGGCACCCGCACCAACGTCGGGCTCCCCACCCGGCCCGGCGCCGCCCCCATCGGCGCCGCGGCGGCCCGGCTGCACCGCCGTCCCCCGGGTGCCCCGAGCCACCCGGGTGGTTTTCGTGAGCTGTCCGGCCGCGAGGTCGAGGTGCTGCGGCTGGTCGCGGAGGGCCAGTCGAACAAGGCCATCGGCGTCTCGATGGGCCTGTCCGCGCTGACCGTCAAGAGCCATCTCGCCCGCATCGCCCGCAAGCTCGGCACCGGCGACCGCGCCGGCATGGTCGCCGTGGCCCTGCGGACCGGCATCATCCACTGACCGCCCCGACCGTCCTGACCAGCATCTTTCTCGAATTGTCCGGCCCCGTCCCCGATTCCCCGCTCGCGCCCTTCCCCCCACTCCCCTCTCCACTCCCCTCTCCCCGCCGGCACGCACCGCAGCCGATCCGTCCGCCCCGGAAACCGTCCCCTCCCCCAGGTCGCGCCCCGCGTGTGTCCCTTGCCGGTCGTGCACCGGACGTCTCACCTGCCTGACCGGTTTACGACCACCCGGTGCCCGCCGACGGAACGTTCCGTCGGCGGGCGCCGTCCATCCACGGATACTCTTGACATGTGACCGACGCCCAAGAGACCGCAGCAGACAGCTCACTGCGAACCACCGGAGGCGCCCCTCCGGAAGACGGCGGATCTTCTGGTACCGGGGCGCCGATTCCCCTGCTCGAACCCCGTGAGGGCATCCCGCCCGTGATCGCCGACGCGGACACGCTCGCCGAGGTGACCGCCGCGTTCGCGGCCGGCTCCGGCCCCGTCGCCGTCGACGCCGAACGGGCCTCCGGCTATCGCTACGGCCAGCGCGCCTACCTGGTGCAGCTGCGCCGCGAGGGTGCCGGCACCGCGCTGATCGACCCCGTCGCCTGCCCCGACCTGTCCGGACTCGGCGAGGCGCTGTCCGGGGCCGAGTGGGTGCTGCACGCGGCCACCCAGGACCTGCCGTGCCTGCGCGGCATAGGCATGCAGCCGACCAGCCTGTTCGACACCGAACTGGCCGGCCGGCTCGCCGGGTTCCCGCGGGTCGGGCTCGGCGCGATGGTCGAGGGCGTGCTGGGCTACGTCCTGGAGAAGGGCCACTCCGCCGTCGACTGGTCGAACCGCCCGCTCCCCGAGCCCTGGCTGCGGTACGCGGCACTCGACGTGGAACTGCTCGTCGACCTGCGCGACGCCCTGGAGAAGGAACTGGACCGCCAGGGCAAGCTGGAGTGGGCCCTCCAGGAGTTCGACGCCATCGCCTCGGCACCGCCGGCCGAACCGCGCAAGGATCCCTGGCGGCGCACCTCCGGAATGCACAAGGTGCGGCGCCGGCGGCAGCTCGCGGTCGTCCGGGAGCTGTGGGAGACCCGGGACCGGATCGCCCAGCGCAGGGACGTCTCGCCGGGCAAGGTGCTCTCGGACGCGGCCATCGTGGAGGCCGCGCTCGCCGTGCCGGCCAACGCGCACGCGCTCGCCGCGCTGAACGGCTTCGGTCACCGGACCAGTCGGCGGCAGCTCGAGCAGTGGCAGAGCGCGGTGGACCGGGCCAAGGGCCTGCCCGAGTCGGCGCTGCCGCAGCAGGGACAGCAGGTGACCGGGCCTCCGCCGCCGCGGGCGTGGGCCGACAAGGACCCGGTGGCGGCGGCTCGGTTGGCCGCCGCCAAGGCCGGTGTGTCGGAGCTGGCCGAGAGGCTGAACATGCCCCAGGAGAACCTCATCTCGCCGGACACCGTACGGCGCCTGTGCTGGGAGCCGCCGCAGGGCGCCGACGCCGACGCGGTCGGCGCCGCCCTCGCCGGGTACGGTGCGCGGCCCTGGCAGGTGGAGCAGGTCACGCCGACGCTGGTGAAGGCGCTGGCGGCCCGGGACGTGTAGGGCCCGACCCGCGCCCTACCTGGTCGCCCCCTTCGTGAAGCCGTTGTAGATGAAGCGCTGGAGGAACAGGAAGACGACCAGCGTCGGCAGGATCACGAGCACCGCTCCCGCCGAGATCGTCTCCCAGTGGGCACCGAAGGGGCCGCGGAAGCGGAACAGCGACGTCGAGATCACGCCAAGGTCGTCGGAGGGCATGTACAGGAAGGGGATGTAGAAGTCGTTGTAGACGGTGATCCCCTTCACGATCACGACCGTCGCGATCGCGGGCTTCAACAGCGGGAAGATGATCTTCCGGTAGATCGTGAAGGAGTTGGCGCCGTCCAGGCGGGCCGCCTCGTCGAGGGACACGGGGATCGACCGGACGAACTGCAGGAAGATGTAGATCGACACGATGTCCGTGCCCATGTAGAGGGCGATCGGCGCCCAGCGCGTGTCGAAGAGGCCGAAGCTGTTGACGATCTGGAAGGTCGCCACCTGGGTGGTGACCCCGGGAACCAGCGCGGCGACCAGGAACAGCGTCACCACGAGCTTCTTGAAGCGGAAGGTGAACCGGTCGATGGCGTAGGCCGTCATCGAGCCGATCAGCACCGTGCCGCCGACGGCGAAGAACAGGATGAAGGCCGTGTTGCCGAACGCGGAGAGCATCCGGCCGTCCTGGAACGCCGTGCCGTAGTTGCCGAAGTTCAGCAGATCGGCGGGGAGCGTGAGCGCCCCACCGTCGTCGGCCATCTCCTCCGGCGTCTTCAGCGAGGTCAGCAGGACCGCGCCGAGCGGGAGCAGAACGACCACCGAAGCGGCGGCCAGCGAGACGTGGACCAGGGTGCGGGCGACGATGCGGCGCGTCATACGAGGTCCACCCTGTCGTCGGGGACGAGGCGCCGCTGCGCCCAGGTCACTGCCAGGACGATCAGCAGCAGCACGACCGCCGCCGCCGAGGCGAGCCCCGTCTTGTTGAACTGGAAGGCCAGCTTCACGGTCTGGATCACGAAGGTCTCGGTGCCGGTCGCCCCGCCGGTCATGATGTACGGGATCTCGAAGGCCGACAGCGAGCCGGAGACGGACAGGATCACGGTCAGCGTGAGCACCGGCTTGATGCCGGGCACGATGATGTGCCGGAACTGCTGCCGGCGGTTCGCCCCGTCCAGTTCGGCCGCCTCGTACAGCTCCCCCGGGATGGACTGGATCGCGCCCAGGAACAGGACGAAGTTCAGACCCAGGTAGCGCCAGACGGAGACCCCGGCGAGCGAGGTGTTCGCGGAGACGGGCGTACCCAGCCAGGCGTGCGAGGAGTGGTGGCCGAACAGGGCCAGGACGGAGTCGAGGGTGCCCCCGTCCTGGAAGAAATAGAGGAAGACGAAGCCGATCGCGACCCCGTTGACCAGGTACGGGAAGAAGAGCACGCCCTTGAAGAAGTTCCGGAACCGCACGTCGAAACTGAGCACGGTGGCGAAGTAGAGCGCTGCGGCGATCTGGACGGCGGAGGCGGCGAGGTAGTAGCCGCTGACGAAGAACACCTCGAACAGCTCGGGGCGGGTGAACAGCTCGGCGTAGTTGTGGGCGCCGGTGTACCGCAGTTCGGGGCTCACCCCGTCCCAGTCGGTGAAGCTGTACGCGACCATGTTGGCGACCGGCGCGTAGGTGAAGGTGATCAGCAGCGCGAGCGGGGCGAGCAGGAAGAGCCA
This sequence comes from Streptomyces sp. NPDC087787, assembly GCF_044743035.1. NCBI lineage: Bacteria > Bacillati > Actinomycetota > Actinomycetes > Kitasatosporales > Streptomycetaceae > Streptomyces > Streptomyces sp. NPDC087787. The sequence continues at coordinate 59,553 of NZ_JBIUVQ010000022.1, read as the reverse complement.
CGGGGTCAGCCCCCGCCGCACGCGCGCGCGGCGCGGGGCGGGGGCCGGGGCGGCGGCGACGGGTGGCGCGGCCGTCCGGGCGGTGGTGTCCGTCATCAGGACCCCGTGTTCTTCCGCGCCGCGTCCCACTTCCCGCCGAGGTCGCCGAGGAAGCCGTCCAGGCTGCCCTTGCGGGCGCCGCGCGCGAGGTCGACGAGGTTCTGCCGGTAGCCGGGCTTGTAGATGCCGACCTCGGACTCGTCGTCGATCAGCTTCACCCGGGCGCCGGCGGTGTCGTCCAGTTCGATGAGCTTCACGCCCGCGTCCGTGTAGGGGGTGAGGACCGCCGGCAGGGGCGCGTTCTTCAGCGGGGAGATGGCGAGGTTGTCCTTGTCGTAGCCGGACTTGTCGGTGAACCAGTCGATCCAGGCGCGGGCCGCCTCCTTGTGCGGGGAGTGGATGTTGACGGCCTGGTTGTAGTCGGGGCCCACGACCCCGCAGAACGTGCCGTCCTTCTGGGCCGGGAAGGGCATGAACCCGATGTCGGCGGTGTCCACTCCGGCCTTCTTCGCCGCGTCCTGGAACTGGATGATCGCCCAGGTGCCGAGCCACTGCGTGGCGATCTCGCCCTTGGCCAGCCGGGCCTTGGAGGCCTCCCAGTTGGTGGTGGTCGGGTCCCGCTCGGCCAGGCCCCGGCGCACGATGTCGTACAGCAGCGTGTCGCCGACCCGCAGGTCGGCGCCCTGCGCCCAGGGGTCGCCGTCGGCCAGCTTCGTGGTCGCGCCGGTGTCGCAGTGCACGGAGCCGTTGACGAAGGTCCAGGAGGTCAGCGGCCACTGGGCGGCGAAATTCGTGTAGTACGGGATCGCGCCGGTCCTGTCCTTGACGGCCTTCAGATCGGCCAGGAACTCGGCGGACGTGGTGGGCCAACGGGTGATCCCGGCCCGTTCCCAGACCTTCTTGTTGTAGACGAAGCCGGGCATCACGCCGATCGGGCTCTGCCCGTAGACCTTGCCGTCGACCGCGGTGAAGTCGGTGAACCGGTACTTCTCGGCGCGTTCGGCCCGGGTGCCGAGCGAGGCGAAGAACCTCGGGTAGTCGCTCTTCTTGATCACGCCGGGGATCATCAGGACGTCGCCGTAGTTCTCGGTGTTCATCCGGATCTTGACCTCGGACTCGTAGTCGGTGAGGGCCTGGAACTCCACCTTCACCTTCGGATACGTCCGGTTGAACGCGGCGGCGTACTTCTTCATCGTGCCGTCCTGCACCAGGTCGGTGCGCTGGGTGAGGACGGTGATGGTCCCGCTCACCTTCGCGGGGTCCTTCGGCGCTTCGGCGTCCTGCCCCTTGGCGGCGCCTCCGGTGCCGGTGCACCCGGCGAGCAGCAGGGCCGTGGTCGCGGCGGTGGCGGCGAGGAATGTGCGGCGGTTCATGTGCGTCAGCTCCGTTCTGCGGACGGAAGAGCACTGCGGATGGGCCGGTCCTCCGGCCGGGCGGCCGGGTTGGCTGGTTCGGCACTCTGACAGCGCTTTCTCAACCGGTAAAGTCCGAATCTCGCCAACGCCGCTACATCGCAGACCAATTGGGTTGGACCGGTTCAGGGAGGGCGCATGCTTCGGGCCACACCGCTCACCGAGGGATGGATCCTGCGGCACCCCGACGACACGGGTGCGGCGCTCCCGGCGGCCGTGCCGGGCTGCGTGCACACGGATCTGCTGGCCGCGGGACTGGTCCCGGATCCCTTCCTCGGCCGGAACGAGGCGGACGTGGCCTGGGTGGGCCGCCGGGAGTGGACGTACGAGAGGCGGCTGGACACCGGCTCGGGGCACGAGCGGACCGACCTGGTCTTCGACGGGCTCGACACCGCCGCCGAGATCACCCTGGACGGGGAACCGCTGGGCCGGGTGCGCAACATGCACCGCTCGTACCGCTTCGACGTGACGGGCCGTCAGGGCAGGTTGGCGGTGCGCTTCGACTCCGCGTACACCGAGGCGGAGGCCGTGCGCGCGCGGGTCGGCGAGCGGCCCGGTGCCTATGCCGAGCCCTACGCCCATATCCGCAAGATGGCCTGCTCCTTCGGCTGGGACTGGGGGCCGACCCTGGTCACTGCGGGCATCTGGCGCCCGGTGCGGCTCGAGTCGTGGTCCACGGCCCGGATCGACCGGGTGCGCCCTCTCGTCACCGTCGAGGAGGGCACGGGCGTGGTCGAGGCGCACATCGAGGTGCGGCGGACCCGCCCGGAGGCCGAACTCGCCGTCGAGGCACGGGTGGGTGGGGTGCGGGCGCGGGCGGCCGTCGACGGCACGACCGGGGTGGTACGGCTCCGGGTGCCGGACGCCGACCTGTGGTGGCCCCGGGGATACGGCGGACAGCCGCTGTACGAGCTGGAGTTGACGCTGCTGAACGGCGCGGAGGCGCTGGACGCGAGGCGTCTCAGGATCGGCTTCAGGACGGTGGAGCTCGACACCTCCGCCGACGCGCACGGCACCGGTTTCACCCTCGTGGTCAACGGGGAGCGGCTGTTCGCGCGGGGCGTCAACTGGATCCCGGACGACGTGTTCCCCTCCCGGGTCACCCGCGAACGCTACCGGGAGCGGCTCGGCCAGGCGGCCGCGGCGGGAGTGGACCTGGTCCGGGTGTGGGGCGGCGGGATCTACGAGAGCGCGGACTTCTACGACGCCTGCGACGAACTCGGCCTGCTGGTCTGGCAGGACTTCCCGTTCGCCTGCGCCGCCTACCCCGAGGAGCAGCCGCTGCGCGGCGAGGTGGAGGCCGAGGCGCGCGAGAACGTCGTACGTCTGATGCCGCATCCCTCGCTCGTCCTGTGGAACGGCAACAACGAGAACCTGTGGGGCTTCAGGGACTGGGGCTGGGAGCCGGAGCTGGCCGGCGACTCGTGGGGCGAGGGCTACTACCTGGGGCTGCTGCCCCGGGTGGTGGCCGACCTCGACCCGACCCGGCCGTACACGGCGGGCAGCCCCTGGTCCGGGTCCTGGGCGCACCACCCCAACGACCCGGCGCACGGCACCCACCACTCGTGGGAGGTGTGGAACCGGCGCGGCTGGGCCGACTACCGGCTGGACGTGCCGCGTTTCGTGGCCGAGTTCGGCTGGCAGGCGCCGCCCGCTTACGCGACCCTGCGGCGCGCCCTGCCGGGCGAGGAGCTCGCCCCGGACTCCCCCGGCATGCTGCACCATCAGAAGGCCGAGGACGGCAACGGCAAACTGGAGTGTGGTCTTGCCCCGCACTTCGCCCTGCCCGAGGGGGACTTCGACCGCTGGCACTACCTCACCCAGCTCAACCAGGCCCGCGCGGTGGCCGCCGGCATCGAGCACTGGCGCGCGCACTGGCCGGTGTGCGCGGGCACCATCGTGTGGCAGCTCAACGACTGCTGGCCGGTGACGTCCTGGGCGGCGATCGACGGCGACGGACGCGAGAAGCCGCTGTACCACGAGCTGAAACGGCTCTACGCGGACCGGCTGCTGACGCTCGGGGAGCGGGACGGCGGGCTCGTGCTGGCCGCGGTCAACCAGTCGGCAGCGCCGTGGGCGGGTGAACTCACCCTGCGCCGGATGTCCGTGGCGGGCGAGGTGGTCGCCGCCACGCACACGGATCTGAGCGCCGCGGCGCGCACGGTCATGGACGTCCCCGTCCCGTCCGAACTGGTGCCGGCCGGGCCGAAGGAGTTCCTGGTCGCGGACGCGTCGGAGTCCCCCCGCTCGAGCGAGGGCGGGGGTGGCGGCGGCCTGCGCGCCCTGTACTTCCCGGCGCCGGACCGCGACATCCCCTATCCCCGGCCGGAGTTCGACGTGGCCGTGGCGCCGGGAGCGGTCACCGTGACGGCCCGCACGCTGGTGCGGGACCTGCTGCTCCAGGCGGACCGTCTCGACCCGTCCGCGCGGGCGGACACGGGGCTGGTCACGCTGCTCCCCGGCGAACGGGTGACCATCGGAGTCGACGGCTGGCGGATCCCGGGCGGCCAGGAGGCGGCCGAAGCCGTCCGGGCCGCCCTGTACTGCGTGGAGCCCGCCCGATGACGGCTCCCCGCGTCACCATCAAGGACGTCGCCGCCCGTGCGGGGGTGTCCAAGGGGGCGGTGTCGCTGGCCTTCAACCGCAAGCCGGGGCTTTCGGAGGCGACCCGCGAGCGCATCTTCAAGGCCGCGCGCGAGCTGGGCTGGGCGCCGAACCCGGCCGCCCGGACGCTGGCCGGTTCACGCGTGGACGTGGTCGGGCTCGCCATCTGCCGGCCGGCCCGGCTGCTCGGGCTCGAACCCTTCTACATGGAGTTCATCTCGGGCGTGGAGAGCGTCCTCGCCGAGCACTCCTGCTCGCTGCTGCTGCGGCTCGTGCGCGCGCCGCAGGAGGAGGCGGGCCTGCTGGAGACGTGGTGGAAGGCCCGGCAGATCGCGGGTTCGATCCTGGTCGACTTCCGCACCGACGATCCCCGGCCGGCCGTGGCGCGGCGGATCGGGCTGCCCGCGGTGGCCGTGGGGCACCCGTCGCTGACCGGCGGGCTCACCTCGGTGTGGACCGACGACACCACCGCGGTCACCGAGGCCGTGCGCTATCTGGCGGCGCTCGGGCACCGGCGGATCGCCCGCGTCGGCGGCGCGGCGGCGCTCGGGCACACGGCGATCCGCGCGGCGGCGTTCGACACGGCGGCGCGGAGCCTGGGGCTGGCCGGGGCATGGCAGGTGGCGACCGACTTCTCCGGCGAGACGGGGGCGCGGGCGACGCGGTCACTGCTGTCCGCGGCGCCGCCGGAGCGGCCCACGGCGATCGTCTACGACAACGACATCATGGCGGTGGCCGGACTGTCGGTGGCGGCGGAGATGGGTCTGCGCGTCCCGGCCGACGTGTCCCTGCTGGCCTGGGACGATTCCCAGCTGTGCCGGCTGACCCATCCGACGCTGTCCGCGATGAGCCACGACGTGCACGGCTTCGGCGCGGACGTGGCCCGCACGCTGTTCGGCGTCCTCCTGGACGAGGGTCCGGGCCCGCATCCGGTGCCGACTCCGGTGCTGACTCCGCGGGGTTCGACGGCACCGCCGGACGTGTGACGTTCACCGCTGTGGGCGCGGGGACTGGGCAGTTACATTACTCATGAGTAGCATGGGGGTGAGCGCGCGCTCAGCGCTGCGCGGCAGTGCCGTCCCGCACCCTGGAGGAGAGCCATCGTGCCTCGTACCGTCAGGGACGTCGTCTTCGTCGACGGCGTCCGCACCCCGTTCGGCAAGGCGGGCCCGAAGGGCATCTACCACGAGACTCGCGCCGACGACCTCGTCGTCAAGGCGATCCGGGAGCTGCTGCGCCGCAACCCCGGTCTCGACCCGCGGCAGGTCGACGAGGTCGCCGTCGCCGCGACCACGCAGATCGGCGACCAGGGCCTGACCATCGGCCGCACCGCGGGCATCCTGGCCGGCCTGCCCGCCTCGGTGCCCGGCTACTCCATCGACCGGATGTGCGCGGGCGCGCTGACCGCCGTGACCACGGTGGCCGGCTCCGTCGCGTTCGGCGCGTACGACGTCGCCATCGCGGGCGGTGTCGAGCACATGGGCCGCCATCCGATGGGCGAGGGCGTGGACCCCAACCCGCGCTTCGTCAGCGAGAAGCTGGTCGACGAGTCCGCCCTGTTCATGGGCATGACCGCGGAGAACCTGCACGACCGCTTCCCGCACATCACCAAGCTGCGCGCCGACGAGTACGCGGTGCGCTCGCAGGAGAAGGCCGCCAAGGCGTACGCCGACGGCAGCATCCAGGCCGACCTGGTCCCGATCTCCGTGCGCCGGACCACCCCGGAGGGCGGCGAGACCGGCTGGGGCCTGGTCACGGCGGACGAGCCGATGCGACCGGGCACCACCCTGGAGGACCTGGCGGGCCTCAAGACGCCGTTCCGCGTGCACGGCCGGGTCACCGCGGGCAACGCGGCCGGTCTGAACGACGGCGCCACCGCCTCGATCGTCGCGAGCGAGGAGTTCGCCCGCGAGCACGGCCTGCCGGTCAAGATGCGCCTGGTCTCCTACGCCTTCGCGGGCGTGGAGCCGGAGGTCATGGGCTACGGCCCGATCCCGGCCACCGAGAAGGCCCTGGCCAAGGCGGGCCTGTCGATCTCCGACATCGGCCTGTTCGAGATCAACGAGGCCTTCGCCGTGCAGGTCCTGGCCTTCCTCGACCACTACGGCATCGCGGACGACGACGAGCGCGTCAACCAGTACGGCGGCGCGATCGCCTTCGGCCACCCGCTCGCCTCCTCCGGCGTCCGCCTGATGACGCAGCTGGCCCGCCAGTTCGAGCAGCAGCCGCAGGTCCGTTACGGCCTGACCACCATGTGCGTCGGCTTCGGCATGGGCGCCACGGTCATCTGGGAGAACCCGCACTTCACCGGAGGCGACAAGTGAGCACCACCGCTGAGCTGTTGAAGGGCGCGGCCGAGCTGTTCCCGGGCGAGGTCGTCACGCAGGCGCACGTACGCCACTTCGACCTGCCCCAGGAAGCGGGCCGCTTCGCCCTCATCACCCTGGACAACGGCCTGGACCACACCAAGCCGACCACCTTCGGCCCGGCCTCGCTGGCGAACCTGGACGCGGCGATCGACCAGGTGGAGAAGGAGGCCGCGGACGGCGAGATCGTCGGCGTCGGCATCACCGGCAAGCCGTTCATCTTCGCGGTCGGCGCCGACCTCAAGGGCGTGGAGCTGCTCAAGGAGCGCGAGCACGCGCTGGCCATCGGCAGGGGCGGCCACGAGGTCTTCAAGCGGCTGTCCACGCTGGCCGTGCCCACCTTCGCGTACTACAACGGCGCGGCGATGGGCGGCGGCGTCGAGGTCGGCCTGCACTGCACCTACCGCACGGTCTCCGCGGCCCTCCCGGCGTTCTCGCTCCCCGAGGTGTTCCTGGGCCTGGTCCCGGGCTGGGGCGGCTGCACGCTGCTGCCGAACCTGATCGGCGCCGACCGGGCCGTCACGGTCGTCATCGAGAACAGCCTCAACCAGAACAAGCAGCTCAAGGGCAAGCAGGTCTACGAACTCGGCATCGCCGACGCGCTGTTCGAGGGCGCGGACTTCCTGGAGCAGTCGCTGGTCTGGACGACGGCGGTCCTCAAGGGCGAGATCGAGGTCGAACGCCCGGTGATCGACCGGGGCGAGGCCTGGGACCAGGCCGTCGCGCGCGGCCGGTTCATCGCCGACTCCAAGGTGCACGGCGCGGCCCCCGCCGCCTACCGCGCCCTGGACATCATCGCCGCGGCGAAGAACGGCGACCTCCAGCAGGGCTTCGACGCCGAGGACGAGGCCCTCGCCGACCTGATCATGAGCGGCGAACTGCGGGCCGGCATCTACGCGTTCAACCTGGTGCAGAAGCGCGCCAAGCGTCCGGCAGGCGCCCCGGACAAGAACCTGGCGCGCCCGGTGACCAAGGTGGGCGTGGTCGGCGCGGGCCTGATGGCCTCCCAGCTCGCGCTGCTCTTCCTGCGCCGCCTCGAAGTGCCCGTCGTCCTCACGGACATCGACCAGGAGCGCGTCGACAAGGGCGTGGGCTACGTGCACGCCGAGATCGACAAGCTGCTCGGCAAGGGCCGTGTGAACCAGGACAAGGCCAACCGCCTCAAGGCGCTGGTGACCGGTGTCCTGGACAAGGCGGAGGGCTTCGCGGACGCCGACTTCGTCATCGAAGCGGTCTTCGAGGAGATGGGCGTCAAGCAGAAGGTGTTCGCCGAGGTCGAGGCGGTCGCCCCGGCGCACGCGATCCTCGCCACCAACACCTCCTCCCTCTCCGTGTCGGAGATGGCGTCGAAGCTGAAGCACCCCGAGCGGGTCGTCGGCTTCCACTTCTTCAACCCGGTCGCGATCCTCCCCCTGCTGGAGATCGTCCGCGGCGAGAAGACCGACGACGCCTCGCTGGCGACCGCCTTCGCGGTGGCCAGGAAGCTGAAGAAGACCGCGGTCCTGGTCAAGGACGCCCCTGCGTTCGTCGTCAACCGCATCCTGACCCGCTTCATGGGCGAGATCCAGAACGTCATCGACGAGGGCACCCCGGTCGAGGTGGCGGAGCGTGCGGTGGAGCCGCTCGGCCTGCCCATGTCCCCGCTGGTCCTGCTCGAACTGGTCGGTCCGGCGATCGGCCTGCACGTCTCGGAGACCCTCCACCGGGCCTTCCCGGACCGCTTCACGGTCTCCCCGAACCTCAAGGCGGTCGTCGAGGCCGGCAAGCGCGGCTTCTACGTGTACGACAGCGGCAGGCCCGAGCTGGACCCGGAGGTCGCCGCCCTTCTGAAGCAGGGCGACAGCGTCCTGACGGAGGAGCAGGTGCGGGCGCGGGTGCTCGACGCGGTCGCGCAGGAGATCGGGCTCATGCTCGACGAGGGCGTCGTCGCCGAGGCCCAGGACATCGACCTGTGCCTGATCACCGGCGCCGGCTGGCCCTTCCACCTGGGCGGCATCACGCCGTACCTGGACCGCGAGGGCGTGTCGGAGCGCGTGAACGGCAGGCGGTTCCTGGAGCCGGGGGTGGCGAGCGTCCCGGCGTAACGCCTCCGGGCCCGCAGCGGCCCCGCAACGCCGTCCGCCCCTGTCGCTCATCGCAGCGGCAGGGGCGGACGCGTACGCGCACCGCGAACGCGGCGCCGCGGCCGTCAATCACGTCAACTCCGTTCAGCACAGCGGGTGATGTACGCCACTGCCGTACAACGCCCCCCATGGGTCACGGGTCTGTCCGATAGCCCGAGCGCTCCCTGCCCGGGCATGAGGAGACGAGGACAGCGCGCGATGACAAACCCAGCCGTCGAGAGCCCCCGCGGCCCGCACCGCCCCGACCAGGAGGGAACTCCCCGTCGCCGGCGCCGCACCGGCCGGTGGATCCTGCTCTCACTGGCCGTGCTGGTCGCGGCCGGGGCGGGGACCGTGTACTGGCTGTACAGCGGCCTGGACAACAACATCAAGGGCGTCGACATCGACCAGGCCATCGGTGACGACCGGCCCGAGAGGCTGCCCACGTCCGGGCAGAACGTCCTGATCCTCGGCTCCGACTCCCGCGCCGGCGCCAACGCCGCGCTCAACACCGGCAAAGTCTCCGGCGCCCGCTCCGACACCGCGCTGCTGATGCACATACCCGAGGGCCGCACCCAGGCCGTCGCCATCAGCATTCCCCGCGACACCCTGGTGACCCGGCCCGAGTGCACGAAGTCCGACGGCACGGCGGTGGCACCGGCGAAGCGCGTGATGTTCAACTCCATCTACGGACAGGTCGGTCCGGCCTGTGTGGTCAAGACCGTGGAGCAGATGTCCGGCATCCGCATGGACCACTACATGGAGATCGACTTCTCCGGCTTCCAGGGGCTGGTGGACGCGATAGGCGGGGTCACCGTCACCGTGGACCAGGACATCCACGACAAGTCCAGCGGCCTGGACCTGACCGCCGGCACCCACCGTCTGGACGGCACCCGGTCCCTGCAGTTCGTCCGCACCCGGCACGGCATCGGGGACGGCAGCGACCTCGGACGCATCAGCCTCCAGCAGCAGTTCATGCTGGACCTGCTGAGCGAGATCAAGAAGCAGGACCTCCTGGGCAGCCCCACCAAGACGTACAAGATCGCCGACAGCCTCACCGCGGCCCTCACCACCGACTCCGAGCTCGCCTCCCTCACCAAGCTGGCGGAGTTCGGGCGCAGCCTGAACGGGGTCGACCCGTCCAGCATGGAGACGATCATGCTGCCGGTGATGTACGACAAGACCGACCCCAACCGCGTGGTGGCCGCGGAGCCCCAGGCGACCGAACTGTGGAAGGCGCTCCGCACCGACTCCACCATCCCGGAGTCCGCCAGGAAGTCCCCCGCGACGGGCGGTTGATCCGCCCAGCGGGTCACGCTCGTCCACGGGCCGGCGTCCGCCGGGCGGGACGGGCAGTGCCGGACGGGGCGGGCGGGTCGGGCGGGAAGCCCGCGGGCGCGCGACGTCACCGACACTGGTACCGCGTCTGATCCCGACCGGAAGGACCGAACAGGATGCCGACCCTGCTGATCGTCGACGGGGCCAACGTCGTCGGCTCCGTCCCGGACGGATGGTGGCGCGACCGGCGGGCCGCCGCCGAACGCCTGCGCGACCGGCTCGCCGGGTACGTCGAGGAGGGCGTTCCCGGCGTGCCCGGTCCGCTGGAGATCGTCCTGGTCCTCGAGGGCGCCGCCCGGGGCGTGCCGTCCGTGCCCGGCGTACGGGTCGAAGAGGCCCCCGGCAGCGGCGACGACCACATCGCCCGGCTGGCCGCCGCCACGGCGGACCGGTCCCGCGTGGTCGTCACCGCCGACCGCGAACTGCGCCGCAGGGTGACCGCGACGGGCGCCGCCACCGTGGGCCCGCGCACGGTGTACGCTCCCGGCGGCCAGGACGCCCCCGGTCCGGAGCGTTGAGCGCGGGACCGGGCAGGACTCGGAGACCGGGTCAGCCCACCATGGCCTGGTACAGCGCGGCACCGGCGCTGGCGACCAGTACCCCGAGGACGATCTTCTTGAAGCGGGCGGGGTCCGTGCGGGTGAAGAGACGGTCGCCGAGCCACCAGCCCACCAGCAGACCGGGGAGCCCGGCGCCGGTCAGCAGCAGGCTCTCCCCGGTCAGCCGGCCGACGGCGAGGAACCCGGCGAGGGCCAGGGCGTCCTGGACACAGAACGTGGCCTGGAGGGTGGCCCGGAACTCCCGGGGCGTCAGACCCATGGCCTGGAAGGCGGCGACCAGCGGCGGCCCGTTCATGCCGGTCGCGGTCAGCAGCGCCCCGCTGGCGACACCCGCGGCGGCTGTGGGCCCGGTGCCGCGCCGGAAGGTCAGGCCCCGGCCGATCAGGACGGCGAACACCAGCACCACACACGCGATGAGGACGGACAGCGAGCGGGCGCCCAGCACCGTCACCGCGAGCAGCCCGAGCGGCATGCCCACCAGCCCCGCTCCGCTCACCAGGCCCGCGGTGCGCACACTGACGTGCTCCCTCTGGTGGACGCAGACCGCCAGAGAGAGCACCCCGCCCAGCGCGGTGACCACGACGACGGCGTTCTGAGGGGTGGTGAGCAGGGTCAGCAGCGGCACCGCCACCAGCGCGAACCCGAAGCCGCTCAGCGCCTGCGCGAACGACGCCAGCGCGGTGACCAGCGCCACCTCGGCGATCAGGGTGGTCGTCACGTGCTCCCTCTCCGGCCGCTGCCGCCGGGGTGACCCGTCCGCCCCGTACCTCCCGCACATTACCGAGCGGAAGAACGCCGGCCACCGGAGGGCCCGTCGGCAGCCGCCGCCCGCGAGAGGCCCTAAGCGGTGCCGCCGCCCGCCGTGCGGCGCTCCAGGACCTGGCGTTCGGCGAGCCTGCTGTGCTTGCGGCCGTAGAGGAAGTACACGACGAAGCCGATGACCATCCAGATGGCGAAGCGGAGCCAGGTCTCGGCGGGGAGGTTGACCATCAGCCAGAGGGAGGCGCAGACGGAGAGGACCGGGATCACCGGGACCCAGGGGGTGCGGAAGGCGCGGGGCAGGTCGGGCCGGGTGTTGCGCAGGATGATCACGCTGATCGCGACGACGATGAACGCGAACAGGGTGCCGATGTTCACGAGTTCGGCCAGTTCGCTCAGGCTGGTGAACCCCGCGACGACGGCGATGATCACGCCGAGCAGGATGGTCGGCCGGTACGGGGTGCGGAACCGCGGGTGGGTGTGCGAGAAGAAGCGGGGCAGCAGTCCGTCCCGGCTCATCGCGAAGAAGACCCGCGCCTGGCCCAGGAGCAGGATCATGCACACGGTGGTCAGGCCGATGGCCGCGCCGAAGCTGATCAGGCCCGAGTACCACGGATGCCCGGTGGCCTTGAACGCGTCGGCGAGCGGCGCGTCGACGGACAGCGCGCTGTACTTCTGCATACCGGTGACGACGATCGACACGGCGACGTACAGCACGGTGCAGATGATCAGTGAGCCGAGGATGCCGCGCGGCACGTCGCGCTGCGGATTGCGGGTCTCCTCGGCCGCCGTGGCGACGACGTCGAAGCCGATGAAGGCGAAGAAGACGACGGACGCCGCCGTGAAGATGCCCATCACACCGAAGTTCGAGGGCGCCCACCCGAACATCAGCTGGATGAGCGGTGCCTTGAGGTTGCCGCCCGCGGGCACCGGCTGCGGCTTCGGGATGAACGGGTCGTAGTTGCCGCTCTTGATGAAGAAGGCGCCCGCGATGATCACCACGAGCACCACGGCCACCTTGATGGCCACGACGATCGAGGTGACCCGCGCGGAGAGCTTCATGCCGAGTACGAGGATGACGGTGATGACGAGGACCAGGAGGGCGGCGAGGATGTCGAAGCCGAAACCGGACGCCGTGTCACGCCCGCTGAGGTATTCGGGCAGGTGCCAGCCCGCGTTGTCGAGCAGCGAGTGGATGTAGCCGGACCATCCGACGGCGACCACCGCCGTGCCGAGCGCGAGTTCGAGGACCAGGTCCCAGCCGATGATCCAGGCGGGGAACTCGCCGAGCGAGGCGTAGGAGAAGGTGTAGGCGGAGCCGGCCACCGGGACCGTGGAGGCGAACTCCGCGTAGCACAGCGCGGCGAGCGCGCAGACCACACCGGCGACGACGAAGGACAGGGAGACGGCGGGGCCGGCGGTGTTCCTGGCCGCCGTGCCGGTGAGGACGAAGATGCCGGTGCCGATGATGACGCCGACGCCGAAGACCGTCAGATCGAGGGCGGACAGGGATTTTCTGAGCGCGTGCTCGGGTTCCTCGGTGTCCTGGATCGACTGCTCGACGTTCTTGGTCCGAAAGAGCGTGCCGCTCACGGCGTGACCTCCCCTGCTTTTCGTCCTCGACCCGGCTCGCCACTGCTCGGCACTGCTCGGCATGATCGAGAGAGCTGGGGATGCGTATGCCCCGGCACTCGCAGGTTCACGCAGACGGGCCGGTCGCGCCACCCGTAAGAGGGGGAGCGACCGGCCCGTACCGCGTCGGGGAGGTCCCGGTGGTCAGTCGCGCGCGGACTGCACCGCCGCGTCGACCCCCGTCTCGGCCTCCGGCCGCTCGAACCGGCCGTCCAGCTTGGAGACCAGGCCCGTGACCTGACGGGCGATGTCCGGCGCGGTCAGCCCGATCTCCACCAGCACCTCGTTGCGGGAGGCGTGGTCGAGGAAGCGCGGCGGAATGCCGAAGTCGCGCAGCGGCACGTCCACGCCCGCGTCCCGCAGGGCCTGGGCGATCGCCGAGCCGACACCGCCGACACGGGAGTTGTCCTCGACGGTGACGACCACGCGGTGCCGCGCGGCGAGCGGCGCCATGGCATCGTCGACGGGCTTGACCCAGCGCGGGTCGACGACGGTGGTGGTGATGCCCTGCTTGTCGAGGAGCGTGGCCACCTCGAGACACATCGGGGCCAGGGCGCCGACGGAGACGAGCAGGACGTCCGGGGTCTCGGTGCCGGGCTCGCGCAGTACGTCCATGCCGCCGACGCGGCCCACCGCGGGTACGGCGGGACCGACGGCGCCCTTGGAGAAGCGGACCACGGTCGGCGCGTCCTCGACCTCGACGGCCTCGCGGAGCTGGGCGCGGACCTGGTCGGCGTCGCGCGGGGCGGCCAGCCGCAGACCCGGGACGACCTGAAGGATCGACATGTCCCACATGCCGTTGTGGGAGGCGCCGTCGGTGCCGGTGACACCGGCCCGGTCCAGGACGAAGGTGACCCCGCACTTGTGCAGGGCCACGTCCATCAGGACCTGGTCGAAGGCGCGGTTGAGGAAGGTGGCGTAGACGGCGAAGACGGGGTGCACCCCGGCGTGGGCGAGGCCGGCCGCGGACACGGCGCCGTGCTGCTCGGCGATGCCGACGTCGTAGACCCGGTCCGGGAAGGCCTTGGCGAACTTGTCCAGGCCGACCGGCTGGAGCATGGCCGCGGTGATGGCGACGATGTCCTTCCGCTCCTTGCCGAGCCTGACCATCTCGTCGCCGAAGACGGAGGTCCAGTCGGCGCCGGAGGTGGCGATCGGCAGCCCGGTGTCGGGGTGGATCTTCCCCACGGCGTGGAAGCGGTCGGCCTCGTCCTGGAGGGCGGGCTGGTAGCCGCGACCCTTCTCGGTGAGGCAGTGCACGATGACGGGACCGCCGAACCGCTTGGCGCGGGCCAGCGCCGACTCCAGGGCCTCGATGTCGTGGCCGTCGATGGGGCCCACGTACTTCAGGCCCAGGTCCTCGAACATGCCCTGCGGGGCGATGAAGTCCTTCAGGCCCTTCTTGGCGCCGTGCAGGGTCTCGTACAGCGGTCTGCCGACGACCGGGGTGCGCTCGAGCACCTCACGGGTGCGGGCCAGGAAGCGCTCGTAGCCGTCGGTGGTGCGCAGGGTCGCCAGGTGGTTGGCGAGGCCGCCGATGGTCGGCGCGTAGGAGCGCTCGTTGTCGTTGACGACGATGACGAGCGGGCGGTCCTTGGCGTCGGCGATGTTGTTCAGCGCCTCCCAGGCCATGCCGCCGGTCAGCGCGCCGTCACCGATGACCGCGGCGACGTGGCTGTCCCGCTCCAGGAGCTGGTTGGCCTTGGCGATGCCGTCGGCCCAGCCCAGCACGGTCGAGGCGTGGCTGTTCTCGATGACGTCGTGCTCGGACTCGGCCTGCGAGGGGTAGCCGGACAGGCCGCCCTTCATCTTCAGCTTGGAGAAGTCCTGGCGGCCGGTGAGCAGCTTGTGCACGTAGGACTGGTGGCCGGTGTCCCACAGCACCTTGTCCTTGGGCGACTGGAAGACGCGGTGCAGGGCGATGGTCAGCTCCACCACACCCAGGTTGGGGCCGAGGTGGCCGCCGGTCTTGGAGACCTCGGTGACGAGGAAGTTCCGGATCTCCTGCGCCAGCTGGTCCAGCTCCTCCAGGCTGAGCCGGTCCAGATCGCGCGGTCCCCTGATGCGGGTCAGCAGCGGCACCCGTGCCTCCTTGCGTAGAGCTGATCGAGCTGTTGCCGGGCTCGTCGAGTCTAATGTTCCGTCCGAGCGCCCGGTGCCCGGGCTGGGGGTCGTATGTCACGCGAACGGCGGTACCCAGCGAAAGGACTGTCAGACACGGCCGTGCCCGGCACCGTCGTCGGTGCCGGGCACGGTCCTGGTGCGGGCGGCGCTCAGGCGCGTCCGGCCGACTTCTGGGTCTTGCGGGTGACCGAGTCGATGACGACCGTGGCGAGAAGCACACCACCGGTGATCATGTACTGGATCGGGGTGGCGATGCCCTGCAGGGCGAGGCCGTACTGGATCGACGTGATCACGAGCACACCGAGCAGCGCGTTCCAGGTGCGGCCCCGGCCACCGAAGAGGCTGGTGCCACCGATGACGGCCGCGGCGATGACGTTCATCAGCAGGTCACCGGAGCCGGCGCTCTGGTTGGCGGCCGCGATCTTGGAGGCCCAGAAGAGACCGCCGACCGAGGCGAACAGGCCCGCGATGGCGAAGACCGAGACACGGACCGCGGTGACGTTGATACCGGCACGGCGGGAGGCCTCGACGCTGCCGCCGAGCGCGAAGACCTTGCGGCCGTACGCGGTGCGGCGCAACACGAAGTCGCTGCCGACCAGGACGATCGCGAAGAGCAGCACCGCGAGCGGAAGACCCTTGTACTGGTTGAACATGAACGCCACGGCGAACGCGGCGACCGCGAGCAGCACGGTGCGCAGCACTATGTCGCTCAGCGGGCGGGACGGGATGCCCGCGGCCTCGCGGCGGCGGTTGCCGAGGAAGGCCGACAGGAAGTATCCGGCGACCGCGACGACGGCCAGGAGGTAGGCGGCTGCCACGTCCGAGAAGTAGTACGTGGTGAGCTTCCCGACCACGCCGTCGCCGTCGATGTTGATCGTGCCGTTGGCGCCCAGGACCTGGAGCATGAAGCCGTTCCAGAACAGCAGACCGGCCAGGGTCACCGCGAACGCGGGCGCACCGATGCGGGCGAAGAAGAAGCCGTGCAGGGCGCCGATGACCGCGCCGGCCGCGAGGGCGCTGACGACGGCGAGCCACTCGTTCACGCCGTGGGTGACGCTCATCACGGCCATGATGGCCGAGGAGACACCGGAGACGGAGCCTACCGACAGGTCGATCTCACCGAGCAGCAGCACGAAGATGATGCCGACCGACATCATGCCGGTGGCCACCATGGCGACGAAGATGTTGTTGAGGTTCTCCGCGCCCAGGAAGGCCGAGTCGAGGCTCTGGAAGATCGCGCAGATGGCGATGAGGCCGATGACGACCGGGATGGCTCCGAGGTCGCCGGCGCGCATCTTGCGCTTGAACTCGCCGAGGTAGCCGGCGAATCCCTGCTCGCGTACGAGCAGGCGGGGGTCGACGGCGGGGGCGGCGTCGGCCGCGGCGGCGGGCGCGTCCACGGGGGCGTCGGCGGGGGCGGCCTGGGACTTGTCGATGCTCACTTCTGAGCCTCCGCGTTGGTGCGCGCCGCACGACGGGTCACGGCGTTGTCCGTGGCACCGGTGATGGCGGAGATGATTTCTTCCTGCGAGGTGGTCCCGACCTCGAACACGCCGTTGTTGCGGCCGAGCCGGAGGACGGCGACCTTGTCGGCGACGGCCTTCACATCCGCCATGTTGTGGCTGATGAGGATGACCGCGAGGCCGCGCTCACGCAGCCGCTCGACGAGGTCGAGGACCTGGGCGGTCTGCTCGACGCCGAGGGCGGCCGTCGGCTCGTCGAGGATGACCAGCTTGGGCTCGCCGAGCATGGAGCGGGCGATGGCCACGACCTGGCGCTGACCGCCGGAGAGCGAGGCGATCGGGATGCGCACGCTGGGGATGCGGATGGACAGGGTCTGGAGCAGTTCGCGCGAGCGGCGCTCCATCTCGACCTCGTCCAGGACACCGCGGCGCTTGATCTCACGGCCGAGGAACAGGTTGCCGACGACGTCGATGTTGTCGCACAGGGACAGGTCCTGGTAGACCGTCGCGATGCCCAGGTTCTGGGAGTCGTGCGGCCGGTTGACCGTGACGGGGTTGCCCTCCCACTCGATGACACCGTCATCGATGGGGTGCACGCCCGCGATCGTCTTGACAAGGGTGGACTTTCCGGCGCCGTTGTCGCCGACGAGGGCGACGACCTCTCCGGCGTGGACCTCAAGCTCTACGTCGGTGAGCGCCTGGACAGCACCGAATCGCTTGGAGACCCCGCGCAACGCCAGCACGGGCGTAGCGGACACGTGAACCATCTCCTTCGCCGCCCGAGCCTGACCCCGGCGGGAGGTTGATACAAGAGGAGTGAGGGGGGTGTTCCGTCCGGCGCCCCGCCGTTGTGCTGCGGGGCTGTCGGCGGCAGGGCGCCGGACGAGCCGACACGGGTCCGCGTCATCGATGGACGCGGTGTCCCGTGCAGGTCGGCGGGGCCGCCGCTCGGGCGGCCCCGGAGGTGTTACTTCAGGCCGATCTTGTCGCAGGCGGCCTTGTACTTGGCCGTGCAGATCTCGCCGATGGTGTAGTAACCCTGGTCGATGACCGTGTCCTTGATGTTGTCCTTCGTCAGCGAGACGACGGGGACGATGACCGCCGGGACGCCCTTGTCGGTACCGCTGTCGACGGTGCTCGTCTTCAGCGAGCTGTCGAGCTTGCCGGTCTTGGCGATCGAGACGGCCATCTTGGCGACGGTCTCGGCCTCCTGCGGGTACGACTTGAAGACGCTCATGTACTGCTCGCCGGTCACGATGCGCTGCACGCCCGCGAGTTCGGCGTCCTGGCCGGTGACCGGGGGAAGCGTCTTGAGGCCCGCGCCCTTGAGCGCGGTGATGATGCCGCCCGCCATGCCGTCGTTGGCGGAGTAGACGCCGACGATCTTGTCCTTGCCGAGGGCGGAGATGGCACCCTCCATGTTGGCGTTGGCGTTCTCCGCCTTCCACTGCTTGGTGTCGTACTCCTTGCCGATGTTCACCTTGCCGTCGAGGGCGGCGTGGGCGCCCGCCTTGAACTGCGCGGCGTTGGGGTCGGTCACGGCGCCGTTCATCATGACGATCTTGCCGGACTTGGCCTTGTCACCCATGGCCTTCAGCAGGGCCTCGCCCTGAGCCTTGCCGACCTCCTCGTTGTCGAACGAGGTGTAGGCGGCGATCGGGCCCTCGGCGAGGCGGTCGTAGGCGACGACCGGAATGCCGGCCTCCTTGGCCCTCTTCACGCCCGAGGCGACGGCCTTGTAGTCGACCGCGTCCAGGATCAGCACGTCGACCTTCTTGGTGATCATCGTGTCGATCTGCTGCGCCTGGAGGGTCGCGTCCTCCTTGGCGTTGAGGTACTCGACCTTGCCCTTGCCGTTCGTCAGCTCCGCGATCTGCTTCTCGATGATCGGCTTGTCGAACTTCTCGTAACGAGCGGTCTGGTTCTCCGGCAGGAGCAGGCCGACCGTGATGGCGTCGCCCTTCTTCTCGCTGCCGGACGACTTCGAGGAGCCACCGGACTCCTTGGCGCTGCCACAGGCGGCGAGCGAGACGGCCATGGCACCAGCAGCAACGGCGAAGGCCGCGCGACGCATACGCGTGTTCACTTCTTCAAACCTCCCTGACGAGGCCGCGACGTTGCGGCCGAGGTGGCTGGAAGTCAACTCGGCTGCGCGTGCGACGTCAAGAAGTAAATCCTTAACGAGATGGCAACGGTGCCATCCGTTCTCTAAGTGAAGGCAGGGGTGGCCGCATGGAGCGTGCCGTCCAAAAGGGTTGAATCGCCCATCTCGCTCAACGCGAGGGCCAGCGCCCCGAGTACTTCGGCGCGGCCGCCAAGTGCGCCGGGAAGCACGGAGAGTTGGCGGGCGGCGCTGGGAATGGCGTACCGCCCGACCGACTCCCTGATCGGGCCGAGCACCAGCTCACCGGCCTCGGCGAGGTCCCCGCCGAGCACCACCCGGCTGGGGTTGAGCAGGTTGCAGAGGTTGGCGACCCCGCTGCCGATGTGGCGGCCGACGTCGGCGACGACCCGGCGGCAGCCCGGATCGCCCTCCCGCGCCAGCCGCACGACGCCCTCCATGGTCAGGTCGGTGCCGTGACTGGGCCGCAACAGCGGGAGCACGTACCCGGCGGCGGTGAAGGTCTCCAGGCAGCCGCGGTTGCCGCAGCGGCAGACCGGACCGGACTCGTCGAGCGTGATGTGCCCGATCTCACCCGCCGTGCCGCCGGGGCCGCGGTAGATCCGGCCGCTGATCACCAGGCCGGCGCCGACCCCGCTGGCGATCTTGATGTAAGCCAGGTCGCGCACGCCCCGGCCGCTGCCCCAGACCAGCTCGCCCAGAGCGCCGAGGTTGGCGTCGTTGTCCACGTGCACCGGCACTCCGAGGCGCCCCCGCAGCTCCTCGGCGGGCCTGACACCCGTCCAGCCCGGCAGGATGGCCGTGGAGCCCAGCGTGCCGGACTCCACGTCGATCGGGCCGGGTACGCCGACTCCCACGCCGGCGATCTTGGAACGGTCGACGCCCGTGGCCGCGATCAGGCGGTTGACCAGTTCCTCCGCGCGGTCGAAACCCTGCGCCGAGGAGGCGTCCACGTCCAGCGGCTCGGACTCCTCGGCGAGCACCTGGTGGGCGAGGTTGCCGATCGCGACCCGCAGGTGGGTGTGCCCGAAGTCCACGCCGATCACGATGCCGGCGTCTCCGCTCAGGGAGACGCTGCGGGCCCGGCGCCCGCCCGCGGAAGTGGGCGTGACCTGGACCGTTCCGCCGTCCTTCAGCTCGCGCACGATATTGGAGACCGTCGCCGCGGACAGGCCCGTGGTCCGCGCGATCTCCGCCTGCGTGAGTGATCCGGCAAGGCGCACGGCACGTACGACCCGCTCCAGGTTGGCTCGGTGCAGCGATGACTGCGACCCTGGAGTCTCCACGACGACCTCCTGAGCGCGGGGCCGCGTCAGCGAGGCCCCGGTCCATGTCCAACTAGTGAACTCTAAGCTGAGCTGTTCGGGTCCCCTCCCGTCAAGAGGTTGAACGGTATCCGCCCCCTTGGACAAGCAGGTGCGCCTGTGCAACGCGCCCGCGCACGACCCGAGCCCGCACGCCCTCGCAGGGGCGCCCGAAGCGGCGCTCACGGCGCGGACGCCAGGCGCGGCAGGCGCGGGCGGATCGGCGCCAAGCACGGCAGCCGCGAGCGGCCTCCGCGAGCAGGGACCTGGAAGGCGGCTCGCCAGGGCGGCAGGGAGCAAGGCCACCCGCGCGAGCGGCAACAGCACAGGACGAAAAGCCCGCGAGCCGGACCCGACAGGCACGAGGCCGACCGCTGCCGGCCCGACCGGCAAGCAGGGCCCCCGACGGCGGCCAGCGGAGGCCGCGGGAGATACAAGACGCCGCAGGTCGCAGCGATCCGAGCCGACGCGGCGGCGAGCCCGGCCCCCAACGTGAATCGCGGACACCGCGGCTTTCCGGCGGCGGTGCGGGTCGACAGGCCCGCAAGCCCGACCCGGCGAATCCGCTCGCGGAGACCACAAGGGCTTCGCGGCAACGCGCGCGAGCGGCGGCGGTGCGAGCCGACGCGCCCGTGTGCCCGGCCGCAAGGACGTTCGTGAAGGCCGCGACAGGCGCGGGACGGCGGGACGGGCCCCGCGAGTCGCGGGGCCCGGCAGGGCGGGGCGGCGCTGCGGCAGCGGGCGGCGCTCCGGGCCGCGCGTCGGCAGCCCGGTGCTTGGCGCTACTTCAGGGCGCCCGCCGTGAGGCCCTGTACCACCTGTCGCTGGAAGATGATGTACGCGGCGAGGACCGGCAGCATCGCCATCACCAGTCCGGCGAAGAGACCGGACCAGTCGCCCTTGTAGCCCTGGCTCACGGCGAGTTGCACCAGGCCCTGGGTGAGCACGTGCTTGTCCGGGTCGGTGTTGAGCACCGTCGGCAGCATGTACTGGTTCCACTGCCCCAGGAAGTTGAAGATCCCCACGCTGATCAGTCCGGGCTTGGCCATCGGCAGCATGATCTGGAAGAACGTCCGGGTGTGCGAGGCCCCGTCCACGAAGGCGGCCTCCGCCACCGAGGTCGGCAGGGTCCGGAAGAACGCGGTCAGGAAGAACACCGTGAACGGCAGCGAATACGCGATGTAGACCAGGATCAGACCGTGAATGGTGTTCAGCAGCCCCATGTTGTTCACCACGTAGAACAGCGGGACCAGCGCGAGCATGATCGGGAAACTCATGCCGCCGATGAAGAGGTAGTAGATGAAGCGGTTGCCCGGAAAGTCGAAACGGGCCAGCACATACGCCGCCATCGAACCGAGCACCAGCGTGCCGACGAGCGAACCACCCACTACCAGAACGGTGTTGAGGAAGTACGAGCTCATGTTGGCGTCGGTCCAGGCCCGCGCCCAGTTGTCGAAGTGGAGCTTGTCGGGCAGTGCCCAGGGCGAGCTGAAGATGGAATTGTCGTCCTTGAAGGACGTCATCACCGCCCACACCAGCGGCATGACCACCATGATCGCCCAGATGATCAGAACGCCGTGCGAGAAGACGTTGAGGACGGAGCCGTCCTTCTTCCGTCCGCCCGGCTTCCGGGCCGGTACTCCGGCCGTGGCGACGCCGATTCCGGACTCGGCCGGAACGGGGGCGGGGGTCTCGGTCGTTTTCATGGTCAGAACTCCAGCCGCTCGCGCCGGCCCAGCCGCATCACGGCGGCGGCGAAGGCCAGCGTGACGACGAGCAGCGCGACGCCGATCGTGGTGGCGTAGGCGGCCTGACCGTCACGGAACGCCTTCTGGTACACGTACAGGACCATGACGGTGGTCGAGTAGTCGGGGCCGCCCGGCCCGGTCGTCATGATCTGCACGACCGCGAACGACTCCGCCCCGAGGGCGAGGATGCCCATGTACACCCAGCCGGACTGCACGGTGTCCCACAGCAGCGGCAGGGTGATCCGGAAGAAGGTGGTGAACCGGCTGGCGCCGTCCAGCAGCGCGGCCTCGTACAGGTCCGCCGGGATGGAGGCCATACCGGCGGAGAACAGGACCACGAAGAAGCCGACCGTGGACCAGACCAGCACCGCCATCACGCACCACAGCGCCAGGTTCGGGTCGCCCAGCCACAGAGGCTGAACGCTGTCGAGTCCGATCCCGCGCAGCACGGAGTTGATCGCGCCGCTGTCCGGGTTGTACGCGAAGGCGAACAGCAGGGCCACGATCGCGATCGACAGCACCTGCGGGAAGAAGTAGACGATCTTGTAGAACGAGGAGCCGCGGACACCGGAGATCGCCGGTCCGCCGCGGCGGCGCCGTCCGCCCACATTGATCATGAAGGAGAAGAACAGCGCCAGACCGATCGTCACCAGCGGTAGCACCAGGGCGAACAGCAGGCTGTGCTGCAACGACTTCCAGAAGATGTCGTCGTGGAGCATCCTCTGGTAGTTGTCGAAGCCGACCATCTGGAAATCGGGGCTCAGGCCGGTCCAGTCCGTGAACGAGTAGTAGATGGACTGGATGAACGGCCAGACGACGAAAAGCGCGTACAGCCCGAGGGGAACCGCGAGGAACCCCACGATGAACCGGTACTTGCCGTGCTGCATTGCTGCCGACCCCGATCTCTGGGCGGGTGGTACCGCTGGTGACGGATCCTCGGAGTTACTGGTGCTTGTAGTGCTTGATCGACTGGTCCTTGGCGGCCTCGTCGGCGAAACCCTGGATCTTCTTGATGGCCTCGGCCGGGGTGAGCCGGCCGGCCATCATCTCGCCGATGCCGGACACACCGATCTTCTCCTTCTGGAGCTGCACGTACCAGTCCTGGAGCCGCGGATTCACCACGTTGGAGCCCGCCTTGTCCAGCGCCGCGACTCCGGACTTCAGACCGGGGGTGAGGTCGATGCCGTCCGTGCCGCCGTTGTACGCGGTGAGCGACTTCACCTTGGCGGTGAAGTTCTTCGAGGAGGCCTCGCTGAGCATGATGCGCAGCTGCTCCATGCCGCCCTCGGCGTTCTTGGCCTTGGCCGGGACGATGAACGGCTCGCCGCCGGACGCCCAGATGGTGCCGAACGGCATCTTGTCGGAGCTGTCGATGCCCGTCGGCGCGGAGACCGCCAGGTCGAAGTCGGCCGGGATGACGTTCGCGGACTCGTTCTCCACCCAGGAGCCGTTCGGGATGAACAGCGCCTTGCCCTTGGCCCAGGCGGTCTGCGACTGGATGTGGTCCAGGCCAGGGGTGCCCTTGAGGATGTAACCCTTCCGGTAGAGCTCGTAGTAGGCCTCGAAGCAGGCCTTGACCGCCGGGTGCTTCCAGGCGTTGGGCTCCAGGTTGTCGATGGCGTCCAGGACCTCGCGGCCGCCGACCTTGCCGATCATCGGGTAGAGCGAGAAGGGCAGGTAGTAGGGGTACTTGCCGGCGTACGTCCAGCCGGCCATGCCCTTCTTCTTGGCCTTCTCGCAGACCTTGAGCATGGCGTCCCAGGTCTCCGGGTACTGCTCGTCCAGCGAGTCGAGGGCCTTCTGCGAGTACCACACGCCGTACACCGTGTAGGCGTAGTACAGGATCCACACCGGCCGGCCGTCGAACTGGCCCATCTCCACGATGCCCGGGCGCAGTGTGTCGCGGACCTTCTTGCTCGGGTCGTCGTAGGACGCCGCGTCCAGCAGCGGGGTGAGATCCGCGAGCTGGTTCTTGCCCACGAGGACGCCCATGTCCATCTGTTCCGCGCCGGAGTTGTCGATGAGGTCCGGCGGGTTGCCCTGGTTGAAGCGCGGCTGGAGCGTCGACTGGATCTTCTGGGTGGCGGCGAACTTGGTCTTCGCCTTGGGGAAGTCCGTCTCGTAGATCTTCACGGCGTCCTCGGCGTATTCCTTGCCGAAGCCGCCGTCGAAGAGGACGAATTCCATCTGCGCGGTGTCGTTGACGCCGAGCGGGTTCTTCTCGGTCTTCTTGCCCGCCTTGGCCTTGCCCTGGCCGTCACCGCCACCACTGGCGCAGGCGGACAGGAAGCCCATCGCGGGAACGCTGATCAGACCGAGTGCGGCGGACCGCTTGATCAGGGCCCGGCGGCCGACGCCTCCGTGGTTCTCGGCGGAAGTGGATCCCATGCTCAAGTCCTCGCCCTCTCCAGGACTCAGGCGGTGAACCGGATCCTCCCCGGCACCGCGGTCGGGTCACGCTGGGTCGTGCAGGAAGTACGTCGTGCGTCGTGCACCGGGATCGGACGGAAGACAGGAAGGCGGACGCGTTTCACGCGCCGAGCCACCCTTTCCGACTCCCCCGGGTCCGCTTCCGGCCGGTCTCACGGTCGCGCGGACGCCGACAGGTATAGTCCACTTCCGGTCAGCGGAGCAAGATCAGGAGCAAGGTTCGCCGCGGGTCTTTTCCGAGTTGAGACCTCACGCGGAATATGAGCCGCCCATGGGCTTCCGTTGACGGAAATATCCGCGCCTTTGTGCCCGAATACCACACCCAACGCCCTTGACATCACTGGCCACTTGGCTCCCTACTGGTCCTTGCGTATAGAGCTGACAACGTTGTCCGAAACGCAGGGAGGGACGCCGCGCATGCAGCGCAGAGTACGGCACAGATGGGGTCCGGCGGTCGTCGTCACGGCCGCCTTCGTCACGGCAGCCGGCTCGCAGGGGGCGGCGGTCGCCCTGCCCGGCAAGCCCCCGGCCGTCGGCCGGGAGTTCAGCTCCTCGTTCGAGGCCGGCGACCCGGCGCCGGACTGGCTGAACACGGTCGACACCGCCAAGGGCGGCGGCAAGCGCGCCTCGGGCGTGGACGGCGGCTACAGCACCGGCATCCCCGGCAATGTGGACGACCACATCACCGAGGTCCGGGCCAGCGCGGAGAACACCGGCGGCGGGGAGGTCAAGGAGAACCTCATCGACGGCGAGTCCGGCACCAAGTGGCTGGCCTTCGAGGACACCGGCTGGGTCGAGTTCGACTTCGACAAGCCGGTGAACATCACCCGTTACGCCCTCACGTCCGCCAACGACTTCGACGGACGCGACCCCAAGGACTGGACCCTGAAGGGGTCCACCGACGGCAAGGACTGGAAGACCCTGGACACCCGTGCCGGGGAGAAGTTCTCCGAACGGTTCCAGACCAGGACCTTCGACCTGGCCGAGCCGGCCCAATACCAGCACTTCCGGCTGGACGTCAGCCGGAACAACGGCGCCTCGGGCATACTCCAGCTCGCCGATGTGCAGTTCTCCACCGGCGGCGACGACGCGCCGGTCCCGCAGGACATGCTCTCGCTGGTCGACCGCGGCCCGAGCGGCTCCCCGACCGCGAAGTCCGGCGCCGGCTACACCGGCAAGCGGGCCCTGCGCTACGCGGGCCGGCACACCGCGCAGGGCCGGGCGTACTCGTACAACAAGGTCTTCGACGTCGACGTCAAGGTGCTGCCCGACACCCAACTGTCGTACCGCCTCTACCCGTCGATGGCCGACGGCGACCGCGACTACGACGCCACCAACGTCGCCGTCGACCTCGCCTTCACCGACGGCACCTACCTCAGCGGCCTCGGCGCGACCGACCAGCACGGTTTCCCCCTGAGCCCGCAGGGCCAGGGCGCGGCCAGGACGCTGTACGTCAACCAGTGGAACAACGTGGCCTCCCGGATCGGCTCGGTCGCCGCGGGCAAGACGATCGACCGGGTGCTGCTCGCCTACGACTCCCCCACCGGCCCCGCGAAGTTCCGCGGCTGGCTGGACGACGTGGTGATCAGGCAGGTGCCGCAGGAGAAGCCGAAGGCGCACCTGTCGGACTACGCGCTGACCACCCGCGGCACCAACTCCAGCGGCAGCTTCTCGCGCGGCAACAACTTCCCCGCGACCGCGCTGCCGCACGGCTTCAACTTCTGGACACCGGTGACCAACGCGTCCTCGCTGAGCTGGCTCTACGAGTACGCACGCGCGAACAACGAGGACAACCTGCCGACGATCCAGGCGTTCAGCGCGAGCCACGAGCCGAGCCCCTGGATGGGTGACCGGCAGACCTTCCAGGTGATGCCGTCCGCCGCCGCGGGCACCCCGGACACCGGCCGCACCGCCCGCGCGCTCGCCTTCCGGCACGAGAACGAGACCGCGCGGCCGTACTACTACGGGGTGCGCTTCGAGAACGGCCTCAAGGCCGAGATGACGCCGACCGACCACGCGGCCGTCCTGCGCTTCACCTACCCGGGCGACGACGCGAGCGTGGTGTTCGACAACGTCACCGAGCAGGCGGGCCTGACCCTGGACAAGGAGCACGGCGTCGTCACCGGCTACTCGGACGTGAAGTCCGGGCTGTCCACCGGCGCCACCCGGCTGTTCGTCTACGGCTCGTTCGACAAGCCGGTGAAGGACGGCTCGTCGAGCGGCGTCAAGGGCCACCTGCGCTTCGACGCGGGCAAGGACCGTACGGTCACCCTGCGCCTGGCCACCTCCCTCATCAGCCTCGACCAGGCGAAGGACAACCTGCGCCAGGAGGTCCCGGACGGCGCCTCCTTCGACACCGTCAAGGCGGCCGCCCAGCGGACCTGGGACAAGCTGCTCGGCAAGGTCGAGGTCCAGGGCGCCACGCCCGACCAGCTCACCACGCTCTACTCCAGCTTGTACCGGCTGTACCTGTACCCGAACTCCGGCTTCGAGAAGGTCGGCGGGAAGCACCAGTACGCCTCCCCGTTCTCGCCGATGCCGAGCCAGGACACGCCGACGCACACCGGCGCGAAGATCGTCGACGGCAAGGTGTACGTCAACAACGGCTTCTGGGACACCTACCGGACCACCTGGCCGGCGTACTCGCTGCTGACGCCGGGACAGGCCGGTGAGATGGTCGACGGCTTCGTGCAGCAGTACAAGGACGGCGGCTGGACCTCGCGCTGGTCCTCCCCCGGCTACGCCGACCTGATGACCGGCACCTCCTCGGACGTCGCCTTCGCGGACGCCTACGTCAAGGGCGTGCCGATGGACGCCGAGGCGGCCTACGACGCGGCCCTGAAGAACGCCACCGTGGTGCCTCCGTCCTCGGGCGTGGGCCGCAAGGGCATGGCCACCTCGCCCTTCCTCGGCTACACCAGCACGTCCACCGGCGAGGGCCTGTCCTGGGCGATGGAGGGCTACGTCAACGACTACGGCATCGCGAAGATGGGCGAGGCCCTGCACAGGAAGACGGGCGAGAAGCACTACAAGGAGGAGGCGGACTACTTCCTCAACCGGGCCCAGGACTACGTGAACCTGTTCGACTCCCGGGTCGGCTTCTTCCAGGGTCGCAACGCCCGGGGCGACTGGCGCCTGGACTCCTCGAAGTACGACCCGCGCGTGTGGGGCCACGACTACACGGAGACCAACGGCTGGGGCTACGCCTTCACCGCCCCGCAGGACAGCCGGGGCCTGGCGAACCTGTACGGCGGGCAGAAGGGCCTCGCCGACAAGCTGGACACCTACTTCGCCACGCCCGAGACGGCCGGCCCGGAGTTCGTCGGGTCCTACGGCGGTGTCATCCACGAGATGACCGAGGCACGGGACGTGCGGATGGGCCAGTACGGCCACTCCAACCAGGTCGCCCACCACGTGATCTACATGTACGACGCGGCGGGGCAGCCGTGGAAGACGCAGGCGAACGTCCGTGAGGCGCTCTCCCGGCTGTACGTGGGCAGCGAGATCGGCCAGGGCTACCACGGCGACGAGGACAACGGCGAGCAGTCGGCCTGGTACCTGTTCTCCGCGCTCGGCTTCTACCCGCTGGCCATGGGCAGCGGCGAGTACGCCATCGGCTCCCCGCTGTTCACCAAGGCGACGCTGCATCTGGACGGCGGCCGCGATCTGGTGATCCAGGCCCCGAAGAACAGCGCCAAGAACGTGTACGTGCAGGGCGTGCGGTTCAACGGCAAGGCGTGGAACTCGACGAGCCTGCCCCACTCCCTGCTGTCCAAGGGTGGTGTCCTGCAGTTCGACATGGGCCCGCGGCCCTCGTCGTGGGGCACGGGCAAGGACGCGGCGCCGGTGTCGATCACGACCGGTGACAAGGCGCCGAGCCCGCGGGCGGACGTGTTGAAGGGCGCCGGGGCGCTGTTCGACGACACCTCGTCGACGGAGGCCGCGGTGACGACGGTGGACCTGCCGGTGTCCGGGCCCGTCAAGGCGGTCCAGTACACCCTGACCTCGTCCGCCGACCGCGCCAAGGCCCCGGCCGGCTGGACGCTCCAGGCGTCCACCGACGGCACGACCTGGACGACGGTGGACCAGCGCTCGGGCGAGTCCTTCGCCTGGGACAAGCAGACCCGGCCCTTCACCATCGCCTCTCCGGGCACCTACCAGAAGTACCGCCTGGTCCTGGACGGCACCGCGACGCTCGCGGAGGTGGAGCTGCTGGCCTGAGCCGCCGGGCATCCGGCATGACGAAGGGGCGGGCCCGCCGGGGCCCGCCCCTTCCTGCCGCCCGTCGGACCGGTCAGCCCGTGGCGACGGTGAAGACGTGCAGGTCGGCGTTGGCGGGCAGCCGCACGCCACTGATCCGCTTGCCCGCGGGGGCCTCGTACGGCGCGGTGGCGAAGACGTAGGTGGTCACCGTGTCCTTGTCCGCGCCCGCCACATTGCGGTACGCGGTCCTGGCCACCACCGTGTTGCCGAACTGGACGGTGCCGCCGCCCCCGCCGACGGTCCAGTCGGTGAAGGAGAGGTCGACGGTGCCCGTGGTGCCGTCGGTGTAGGTGACGGTCGCCTTCGTCTGCTGGTTGCCGTTGACCGCGCTGCCGACGAAGGACAACCGGGAAGCGGGCGTGGCCAGTTCGATGCTCTGGCCGGCCCCCGAGGCGTTGTCCGGGCGCCCGCTCGGCGAGTCGGGCCAGGTGAAGGACAGGCCGTTCACCGTGCCCTGCCCGCCCGGGGTCAGGCCGGCCGCCGCGAGGGCCTGGCGGGAGTAGCTCCAGCCGCCCCCGTCGTAGTCGGCCTCATCGTGGTCGCCCTCGTCCTCCGAGATCCCGGTGTTGTCATAGGCGGCCAGCAGGCTGCCCGGGGCCGCCACCGTCAGGGACACCGGCTGCTCGTAGGACTGGCCGCCGGAGGTGACCGTGACCTGCGCGTCGTAGAAGCCCTGTTCGGCGTCCGGGGCGGCGGTGAGCGTGATCTGCCGGGCGCCGTCGGTCACCGTGCCCTCGGCTGGGGTGGCCGTGACGCCGGACGGGGTGCGGACGCTGAAGCGCACCTCGGGGCCCTGGCCGCCGTTCAGGGACAGGGCGCGGACCCCGATCGTCGTGCTGCCTCCGGGCGCGAGCGTCGCCGCGGTCGGGCCCACACCGATCTGGTACGGCTGCTCGCCCTGGCGGAAGGAGGGCGGGGCGGCGGACGCGGCACTGCCCCAGGTGCGGTCCGGGGTGGCCGAGAGGGTGTAGTCGAGCCGGCCTCCGTCACGGACGAAGCTCGCCGGCAGCCAGGGGCGGTCGCTCGCCCGGCCGTTCACCTTCAGGGACCGGACGTAGGGGGATCCGGCCGCCGCTCCCGTGGCGCGCACGGAGATGTCCCTGCCGTGCGGGCGCTGGATCTCGATCCGCTCGAACAGCGGTGAGGCCAGGACGAGTTCGGCGCGGGAGGGCACCTGCGGATACATGCCGAGCGCGGAGAAGACGTACCAGGCGGACATCGCGCCGAGGTCGTCGTTGCCGGGGATGCCGCCCGGCTGAGTGGTCCACAGCTGCCGCATGGCCGCGCGGACGGTCTCCTGCGTCTTGTAGGGCGCGCCCGCGTAGTCGTACAGGTAGGGGACGTTGATCGAGGGCTCGTTGTCGAGTTCGGACTTGGCGCCGCCGTTTCCGGTGAACGCCCAGCCGCCGTCGGCGTTGTGGAAGAAGTCGTCCAGGCGGGCCAGCGCCGTCTCCCGGCCGCCCATCGCCGCGAACAGGCCGGCCGGGTTGTGCGGGACCATCCAGGTGTACTGGGCCGCCGAACCCTCGACGAAGCCGTTGCCGGTGTCCGGGGTGAAGCCGGTGACCCAACTGCCGTCGGCCTTGCGGTTGGCGATGTAGCCGCCGGAGGTGTGGGCCGCGACGTTGAAGTTGTTCTGCCACCACTGGGCGCGCTCGGCGAAGGCGGCGGCGGTCTTCTTCCGCCCGGCCGCGTCGGCGAGTTGGGCCAGGGCGAAGTCGGCCGTGGACATCTCCAGCGTTTCGGCCGCGCCGCCCCAGGCGTTGGAGACGGACGGCATGTAGTGCAGCTTCAGGTACTTGTCCAGGGAGGGCCGCTGGCCGGCCGACAGGACCGGCTTGCCCGCCGGGGACAGGTCCCGCTCGGTCGGCACGGTCGCCGCCTTCACCAGGGAGGCGAGGGCCCCCTTCAGGTCGAAGCCGGTGCCGCCGAAGGCGTGGATGCCGGCGAGGGCGGTCGGCGAGGGGTCGCCGTTCATGACGTGGGTGCCGCTCGCGCCGTGCAGCCAGCGGTCCCAGACACCGCCGTTCTGGCCGGCCAGCTCGTACAGGGACTGGGCGATGTCCGAACCGGTGTCCGGGCTGAGCAGGGTCAGCAGCTGCACCTGGTCGCGGTAGACGTCCCAGCCGGAGAAGGTGCCGTACTGGGCCTGGTGGCCGCGGCCGACGGTGTGCACCTTGTCGTCGGCGCCGCGGTACCGGCGGTCGGCGTCGCTGATGACGTTCGGGTGGAGCAGGGCGTGGTAGAGCGCGGTGTAGAAGGTGGTGCGCTCGTCCTCGGTGCCGCCGCCGACGCGGATCGCGCCCAGCCGGTCCCGCCAGGCGCGGCGGGCCGCGTCCCTGACCGCGTCGAAGGAGCGCTGGGGCGGGTTCTCCGCGGCCAGGTTGGCCTCGGCGCCGGCCTGACTGACGTAGGAGATGCCGATCTTGACGCCGACCGGTCCTGTGCCGGGCGCGAACTCCACATAGCCGCCTGCGCCCTTGCCCGCCACGGGCCTGCCGCCGCTCGCGAAGCCGCCCGTGCCGCCGGTCGCCGAGGTCGCGCCCGGGTTCAGCCTGTCGTCCTGCCAGGTGCCCGTCGCCTTGAAGGGGCGGTCGAAGCGGGCCGTGAAGTACAGGGTGTAGTAGGCGCGCCGGCCCTCGGGGTCGAGGTAGCCGCAGAAGTTCCCGGAGGTGACGGAGCCGGAGACGGTGCGCTTCGCCGGGTCGATGGTGACCGACGAGCCGGTCGAGCCCACCTCGGAGTCGGCGGTACGGATGAGAAGCGAGGCGGGCTGGTCCGCGGGGTAGGTGAAGCGGGCCGAGCCGGTACGGGCCGTGGCCGTGAGGTCGGCGGTGACTCCGGAGGCGAGGCCCACCTTGTAGTGGCCGGGCTCGGCGGTCTCGTCGGAGTGGCGGAAGTCGGAGGCGTAGACGGCGTCCTTGGTGTCGCTCGCCGGTGAGGTGGTGACCTTCCCGGCGTACGGGAAGAAGGGGATGTCGCCGCTGCCGCCCGCGCAGCCGGTGCCGGACATGTGGGTGAGGCTGAAGCCGCGGATGCGGGTCGCGTCGTACTGGTAGCCGCCGGGCGCGGCCGTCCTCGTGGCGTCGCCGCGGGTGTTCTCGGGGCTGAAGGAGAGCATGCCGAACGGGGCGACGGCGCCAGGGAAGACGTTGCCGCCGTTCCTGGTGCCGATCAGCGGGTCCACGTACGCGGTCGCGTCCTGGACCAGGGTGGGACCGGGTCCCGGTGGTGCGGCGGACGCCGCGAGGGCAGGGGTGGCGCCGCCGGTCGCGAGCACCGCGGCCAGCAGCAGGGACATGGGACGGAAACGCATGACGCGGCCCCTCCTCCTTCGGACGGGTCGCGCACCACGGGTCGCACAAGCCTCGGGGACAGTAGCGTGCGCCGGTGGTGTCACGGAAGACCGCGTACGGGAGCGCGGGCGCGCTCCGTGCCGACGCTGTGCTCACGCGGGCCACGTCCCGACGCGAGGCGCTGACATCGTTGTCGGCGGGCATGGTCACCCAGTAAAGTCATGTACAGACCAATCCCGACAACGTTGTCGCACCACGGTGTCGCACAAGCCGGCAGCACCAGGGGCGAGGTGGGAGACCCCCAGGGACGACGGGTTCCGGTCCGCCGCCATGGGAGCGCTCCCACCTCGCTGCCAGTGAAAGCTAGCGTGGACGGCGGCGGCTGTAAACGCCTGGGGAGAAAGAGGGAGGGCCGCACCCCCGTTGCCGGGGATGCGGCCCAACTGCCTTGCGGGATCCGTTACTTGCGGATCAGGCTGCGCAGCACGTACTGCATGATGCCGCCGTTGCGGTAGTAGTCGGCCTCACCGGGGGTGTCGATGCGGACGACCGCGTCGAACTCGACACCGGTGTCGGTGGTGACCTTCATGGTGCTCGGCGTGCTGCCGTCGTTGAGCTCCGTGACGCCGGTGATGGTGAAGGACTCCTCGCCGGTCAGGCCGAGGGAGTCGGCCGTCCGGCCCTCCGGGAACTGCAGCGGCAGAACACCCATGCCGATGAGGTTCGAGCGGTGGATGCGCTCGTAGGACTCGGCGATGACGGCCTTGACGCCGAGCAGCGCGGTGCCCTTCGCGGCCCAGTCGCGGGACGAGCCGGAGCCGTACTCCTTGCCGGCCAGGACGACCAGCGGGATGCCCTGCTCGATGTAGTTGCGCGAGGCGTCGTAGATGAAGGAGACCGGCGCGCCGTCCTGGGTGAAGTCGCGGGTGTAACCGCCCTCCGTCCCCGGCGCGATCTGGTTGCGCAGGCGGATGTTGGCGAACGTACCGCGGATCATCACCTCGTGGTTGCCGCGGCGGGAACCGTAGGAGTTGAAGTCGCGGCGCTCGACGCCGTGCTCGGTGAGGTACTGGCCCGCCGGGGTGTCGGCCTTGATGGCACCGGCCGGGGAGATGTGGTCGGTGGTGACCGAGTCGCCGAGCTTGGCGAGCACCCGGGCGCCGGCGATGTCCTCGACCGGGGCCGGGTCCATGCCCATGCCCTCGAAGTACGGGGGCTTGCGGACGTAGGTGGACTCGGTGTCCCACTCGAAGGTGTTGCCGGTCGGGATCGGCAGCGACTGCCACTGGGCGTCACCGGCGAACACGTCGGCGTAGGACTTGGAGAACATGTCCTCGCCGATGGCGTTGGCCACGACGTCGTTGACCTCGGCCTCCGACGGCCAGATGTCCTTCAGGTATACCGGCTTGCCGTCCTGGTCCACACCGAGCGCGTCCTCGGTGATGTCCACCTTCATGGAGCCGGCGATGGCGTAGGCGACGACCAGCGGCGGGGACGCCAGGTAGTTCATCTTGACGTCGGGGTTGATCCGGCCCTCGAAGTTGCGGTTGCCGGACAGCACCGAGGTGACCGCGAGGTCGTGCTCGTTGACGGCCTTGGAGACCTCCTCCGGCAGCGGGCCGGAGTTGCCGATGCAGGTGGTGCAGCCGTAGCCGACGAGGTTGAAGCCCAGCTTGTCCAGGTACGGGGTCAGGCCGGCCTTGTCGAAGTAGTCCGTCACGACCTTCGAACCCGGGGCGAGGGTGGTCTTGACCCACGGCTTGCGGGTCAGGCCCTTCTCCACCGCCTTCTTGGCCACCAGCGCGGCGGCGACCATGACGTACGGGTTGGAGGTGTTGGTGCAGGAGGTGATGGCCGCGACGGTGACCGCGCCGTGGTCCAGCTCGTAGGTGGTGCCGTCGGGGGCGGTGACCGGGACCGGGTTGGTCGGGGCGCCGTTGGGGTGGATGGCCGGGGCGTCGGAGGCCGGGAAGGACTCCACGCCCGCCTCGTCGACGCTGTCGACGTAGTTGCGGACGTCCTGCTTGAACTGCTCGGCGGCGTTGGCCAGGACGATGCGGTCCTGCGGGCGCTTGGGGCCGGCGATGGACGGCACGACGGTGGACAGGTCCAGCTCGAGCTTCTCGGAGTAGTCCGGCTCGGCGTTCGGGTCCAGCCAGAGACCCTGCTCCTTGGCGTACGCCTCGACGAGCGCGAGCTGCTGCTCGGGGCGGCCGGTCAGGCGCATGTAGTTGATGGTCTCGTCGTCGATCGGGAAGATCGCGGCGGTGGAGCCGAACTCCGGCGACATGTTGCCGATGGTGGCGCGGTTGGCCAGGCTCGTCGCGGCCACGCCCTCGCCGTAGAACTCGACGAACTTGCCGACCACGCCGTGCTTGCGCAGCATCTCGGTGATGGTCAGCACCAGGTCGGTGGCGGTGGTGCCGGTGGGCAGCTCGCCGGTGAGCTTGAAGCCGACGACCCGCGGGATGAGCATGGAGACCGGCTGGCCGAGCATGGCGGCCTCGGCCTCGATGCCGCCGACGCCCCAGCCGAGGACACCGAGGCCGTTGACCATGGTGGTGTGCGAGTCGGTGCCGACGAGCGTGTCGGGGTACGCCTTGCCGTCGCGCACCATCACCACGCGGGCCAGGTGCTCGATGTTCACCTGGTGGACGATGCCGGTGCCGGGGGGGACGACCTTGAACTCGTCGAAGGCGGTCTGGCCCCAGCGCAGGAACTGGTAGCGCTCCTTGTTGCGGCCGTACTCCAGCTCGACGTTCTGCTTGAAGGCGTCGTTGGTGCCGAACTTGTCGGCGATGACGGAGTGGTCGATGACCAGCTCGGCCGGGGCCAGCGGGTTGATCTTCGCCGGGTCGCCGCCGAGCTCCTTGACGGCCTCGCGCATGGTGGCGAGGTCCACGACACAGGGCACGCCGGTGAAGTCCTGCATGATCACGCGGGCCGGCGTGAACTGGATCTCCTGCGACGGCTTGGCCTGGGAGTTCCAGCCGCCGAGGGCACGGATGTGGTCGGCGGTGATGTTCGCGCCGTCCTCGGTGCGGAGCAGGTTCTCCAGCAGCACCTTCAGGCTGTAAGGCAGTCGGGCCGCGCCCTCGACCTTGTCAAGCCGGAAGATCTCGTACGACTCGTCGCCCACCTGCAGCGTGCTGCGGGCGTCGAAGCTGTTCGCCGACACGACAGTCTCCTTCATTCATGTGCGCCTACCACCACGATCCTGCCGCCACGGCGACTCGGCCGATCCAGTAAGGTACGGCTAAGTTAGGTCACCCTTACCAAATGGCGGCTGTGGTGCACCCCGGCAGATATCTCGATGTCGAGATAACTCTAGTACATGGGGGCCGGATGGTCATGCGCGGACCGGGCGGAGAGGGGGCGGGATACGCGGGGCGTCACGCCCGGCACATACACGCCACCCATGGGCGCCGCCACGCGCGGCCGGTGGACGCGCGCCAGGAACACACCCGAGGGACACTCCGGTGGGACACACCCGATGGGGCACGCGGGGGGGACGCACCCGACACGCCTGCGACACCCGCACCCTTCCGGCAGGCTCGGACCCGTCGGTCCGGGCGCCACTGACGGCTCATCACCCGAATGGACCCCCCAGAAGGCGCCATCTCATATCTGAGATAACCTCAACCTCATGGCAGACGACTACCTCGTACGCATCGGCAAGCTCATCCGTGACGCCCGACAGCACCGGGGCTGGACCCAGGCACAGCTGGCCGAGGCACTCGGCACCAGCCAGAGCGCCGTCAATCGCGTCGAGCGGGGCAACCAGAACATCAGCCTTGAGATGATCGCCCGCATCGGTGAAGCCCTGGACAGCGAGATCGTCTCGCTGGGCTACGCGGGCCCCATGCACCTGCGGGTGGTGGGCGGCCGCCGGCTCTCCGGCGCGATCGACGTGAAGACGAGCAAGAACGCGTGCGTGGCGCTGCTGTGCGCCTCGCTGCTCAACAAGGGGCGCACGGTGCTGCGCCGGGTCGCCAGGATCGAGGAGGTGTACCGCCTGCTGGAGGTGCTGAACTCCATCGGCGTGCGCACCCGCTGGATCAACGACGGCACCGACCTGGAGATCGTGCCGACGGCCGACCTCGACCTGGACGCCATCGACGCGGAGGCCGCCCGCCGTACGCGGTCCATCATCATGTTCCTCGGGCCACTGCTGCACCGGGTGGACCAGTTCAAGCTCCCCTACGCGGGCGGCTGCGACCTCGGTACGCGGACCATCGAGCCGCACATGATCGCGCTGCGCCGGTTCGGTCTGGACATCACCGCGACCGAGGGCCAGTACCACGCCGTGGTGGACCACGCCGTGCGTCCGGACCGCCCGATCGTGCTGACCGAGCGTGGCGACACCGTGACCGAGAACGCGCTGCTGGCGGCGGCCCGCCACAACGGCGTGACGGTCATCCGCAACGCCTCCTCCAACTACATGGTCCAGGACCTGTGCTTCTTCCTGGAGGTGCTCGGCGTCCGGGTCGAGGGCATCGGCACGACGACGCTCACCGTGCACGGTGTGCCGGAGATCGACGTCGACGTCGACTACTCGCCCTCCGAGGACCCGGTGGAGGCGATGAGCCTGGTGGCGGCGGCCGTGGTCACCGAGTCGGAGCTGACGGTGCGCCGGGTGCCGATCGAGTTCCTGGAGATCGAGCTCGCGGTCCTGGAGGAGATGGGCCTCGACCACGACCGCACGCCCGAGTACTTCGCCGACAACGGCCGCACCCGGCTGGTGGACCTCACCGTACGGCCCTCGAAGCTGGAGGCGCCGATCGACAAGATCCACCCGATGCCGTTCCCGGGCCTGAACATCGACAACGTCCCGTTCTTCGCGGCGATCGCGGCCGCCGCGCAGGGCAAGACGCTGATCCACGACTGGGTCTACGACAACCGCGCGATCTACCTGACGGACCTGAACCGCCTGGGCGGCCGCCTGCAACTCCTCGACCCCCACCGGGTCCTGGTCGAAGGCCCCACTCGCTGGCGCGCAGCCGAGATGATGTGCCCACCGGCCCTGCGCCCCGCCGTGGTCGTCCTGCTGGCCATGATGGCCGCGGAGGGCACCTCGGTCCTGCGCAACGTCTACGTCATCAACCGCGGCTACGAGGACCTCGCGGAGCGACTGAACTCGATCGGGGCGCAGATCGAGACGTTCCGGGACATCTGAATCTCCGCCGCACAGGTGCCGCCGCACCCTGTCTGACCTGCGCGAATGCAGCTCTGGAAGGGGTGCGGCGGCGCCTCTGGGACTTCTCTGGGACTTTGGGCCGGGATCGGGCTCTCCCGGCCGCCCGGGCTACGCGAAGACCGCGTCGATGGCGGCGCTGCCGCGCGCACCCGCGCGGGGCGGGAAGTGGGCGTACTTCCGGAGCGTGAACCCGGGGTCCGAGTGGCCGAGCCACCGAGCCGAGGAGACGACCGACTCACTGGCCCCCAACTATCCCTCCGGTCACGGTCTCCACAGCAGGAGGGGAGGTGCAGGTCCCTTGGGATAGCCAGGTTCACCCCACAGGTCGGTTTCTGTGCGTTCTGCGCATCGACGCCAAGATCATCGCGTTTCGTGTGCCGCAGGACCTGCAACGCCGTGTCGTAGCCGGGGCGGTGACTCGCGTATTCATCGCTACCGGCGGATCCGGCCTGCGTACAGGAGCGACTCAGGAGCTATGGCGGTCGCGCTGGGCAGGGATCAGCATGCTGAGCAGCGTCGCGAGGCCGCTTGCGGCCGCCGCGATGCCCAGCGAGAGGGCGAAGCCCGATGCCGACGGCACACCGCCGATCGACTCGGCGGCGATGAGCGCGCCGGCGACGGTGGCGGCGCCGGCGGTCCCGAAAATCCGGATCTGCGCGTTGAGACCATTGGCCGCCGCCGCGTCCTCGGCGGGCACCGCGGACATGATGATCTGGGGAATCGCGGCGAACACGACCCCGAAGGCAGCGCCGACCACGATGTTGACGGCGAGCAAACTCTGCGGACTTGTCAGCACGATCGCGGCGGTGATGGCGACGGTGACGATGGCGGCGCCCGCGGCAGCAACCGTTCGCGGCTCGACCCGGCGCAAGATCCGGGCGAGGAAAGGAGTGGCGATTGCCTGCGAGACCCCATTCGCCATCATGATCAGACTCGCGGCCACAGGACTGAGACCGAACCCGGCCGGGGACCTGGCGGGCAGCACGAGCAGTTGCGGGAAGACGACCATGATCGTCATGGTCGCGAAATTGATGAGCAGCGAGAGCATGTTGGTACGCAGGATCCGGGGTCGCACCGAGACGCGCACGTCGATGAGTGGCGAGGGGTTGCGTGCCATCGCGAGCCAGCCGAGCGCGAGACAGGCGGCACCGCCGATGACGAGGGCGAGGGTGACCGGTGAGTCCCATCCAAGCGTGAGGGCCTCGGCGATGCCGATGAGTAGCACAGCTGACCCAACGATGTTGGTGGCCGCACCCACGAGATCGAACCTGTCAGTTGCGCGACCCTCTGCCACCGGGACGGTGACCGCGATCCACGCCGCAGCGACCAGCGACAACGCGAGACTCACCCAGAAGATCGAGCGCCATCCGGCCCACTCGGTCATCGCTGCTCCGAGCGGGATCCCGAATGCGGCACCGACACCCATCGTCGCGGAAGCGAGTGCCAGCGCGGTTCCGAGCCTGTCCGCAGGGAGGATCTCCTTCATGATCGACATGCTGAGCGGGATGAGCCCGATCGCGATGCCTTGCACAGCACGGCCGGCGATGAGTACCCCGACCCCAGGGGCCAGTCCGGACAGGAGCGAGCCAACGGCGAGCAGCCCGACCAGGACAAGCGCAACGCGCTTGCGACCCCAGATGTCCCCCAGTCGCCCGCTGACGGGCGCGAACGCGCTTGCCGAGGCGACGGTGGCGGTGACGACCCAGGCCGTGACCTCGCGTGGCTGTGCGAGCAGGTCAGGCAGCTCGGCCTGGATGGGAAACGCGATCGTCTGGACAAGACTGGCGTTCAGGCAGCCGAACACGAGCGCGGCGACCGCTGTGCGGTCGCCGCGCTGTGGCTTTGCAGCCACCGCCATCAGTCGTGGATCGTGTTCTCGTAGTCGCGCTGCTTCTCGGGTGGGTAGTACTTCTCCTCCCACCGGCGCACGTCTTCGTAGCTGGGCTTGATGAACACGTCACCGAAGCCGACGTAGTCGGGCTGCCCGGCGAGCGAGAACGCCGCGGAGTTGTACTCGTCGATCGGGGCGAGCTCACCGGCTTCGCGCAGCTGCAGCAGGAGCCGCCAGACCTCGAGCACGCCTGGGAGGATGAACGGGGCAATCTGGATCATCTGGCCCCATTCGCTCAGTTGTGCGATCGACGGGGTCGGGCCGGCGTGCCGGGAAGCGATCGCGTATGCGGGCCCGGGAGTCTCGGCGAGGACGATGCGCACTTCCTCCCAGGAGCGCAGCCCCTCGTAGAAGATGACGTCCACGCCGGTCTCCTGCCGGTAGAGCACGCCACGCCGGATCGCCTCTTCCAGACCGCCGCCCTCCGCACCGTAGCCGTCGGTGCGGGCGACGATGACGAAGTCCTCGTCCATCTCGTCGCGGGCGTCGACGGCGGCGTTGAAACGCCCGATGGCCTCGGCGTCCGAAACCAGCTTGATACCGGCCTGGCCGCCCGCCTTCTTCGGCTCTTCCTGGTCCTCGATGTGGATGCCGGCGACGCCGGCGCGGATGAACTCCTGCACGGTTCGCCTGGTGTTGATGGCGCTGCCGTAACCGGTGTCCGCGTCGCAAAAGACCGGGATGTCGACCGAGTCGGCGATGGTCTTGCAGTGTGCGACCACTTCGCTCATGGTGAGCCAGCCGACGTCGGCGACGCCGCCGACCCACCACGTGCTCATACCGCCGGACACCTCGAACGCCGGGAATCCGGCCCGCTCCGCCATCTGGGCGTGTATCGGCAGCGTCCCGAACGGCATGATCGTCGTCTGCGGACTCTCGAACAAGGCGCGCAGCCGGGTCGTCTTCTTCTCGGTGGCGGGCATGATGGGTGCGTTCTCCTTTCGGCCGGATGCTCGGCCATGGGGCGCCGGCGGGCCGCACCTCGGTAGCGAGCTACTGAGCGGTGGCTTGTTCGCGCGACGCATGGCGAGCCCGGCGATGAATAGCGGCGACCGCGCAGCTCGTCCGCTGCTTCCAGGGACCAGGGCCTGAACACGTGACTGTCGGTCGCGCCCGTGACGGCCGCGCCGGTGGGCGCGCCGCGCCATGCGGCGAAGGATCGCCCCTTCTCGGCATGGGTTCGTGGATGACACTACGGGCGGTGCCGATCATTACGCCAATGCAATGTGGAGCCTGTTTCGATCCATGTCATGCATGAAACCGGTCATCCGGAGCCTTCGACGGAGTCCGTCCGCATGTTGTGGGCGGAGTACAACTCACGGGCACGGTCGGCGGTGAGTTGCATGACGAATCGCACCGCGGGTGAAAGCGTCCGATGGGCGGGCCGATTGAGCGTCACAGCCGTGTGCGGCAGCGCGTCACCCCGATCGACGTCGAGGCGCACGAGCCCCGCGGGCGTGGTTCCGCTGTTCGCGATCAGGACCGCGTCGACCTCATGTGCCAGGTGGGACATGATGCCGAAGTCGTCGACCTCGATCGAGGCGAACAGGTCGCGGGCCAGCTCCGGTGGGGCGAATGTGGGGAGCACTTCGTTCCAAGCCGTGCCGCAGATGCGCGGGAACCGTGCCAGGTCGGTGAACGTCACGGACGGCTGCGCCAGGAGGGGGTGCGAGGGGCGCACGAAGAAGTCCGGCCGCGCATAGCCGAGCACTACCGTGGTCAGCCTGTCGGTCCACCCCGGGTTGGGTTCCCGGGAGATGAAGAAGTCCAGACTCCCGTCGAGCATCATCGAGTACATCGTGTGGGCCTGCGACAGCACGGTACGCATCGAGATCTCCAGTCCGGAGGCGAGTACCTCACTGATGACCCCGGGCAGGATGGTCCCGCCGATCGCCGGCCCCGCACCCACGTTCACATGCCCGCGGATGCCTTGCGAACGCATCGAGATGTCGGCCTCGATGCCGCTGGCGTGGCGCAGCAGATCCTCGGCATGGTGCAGGAACTCCATGCCGATCGCCGTCAACTCGATGCCGTTGCGCCCTCGGTCGAGGAGCCGGGCATTGAGGGTCTTCTCCAGGCTCTGGACACTGCGTGTCAGCGTGGGTTGCGAGACGTGGAGCGCCGCCGCGGCGGTGGTGTAGCTGCCGTGGCGGGCCAGCACGACGAACTGCTGGAGCTTGACGAAGTCAAGCATCGTCGCCGCCCTCGATGCGCAGCGGGTCGAGGAGATCTCCTGGTGAGTAGACGTCGCCCAGCAGTCGCGCCCCCTCGACGGTGAGCCGGAGGTTCGCGACGGCCGGTTCGGTTCCCGCGAGGTCGACGACGCGGGCGAGGTGAACGCGGCGCCCGCTCGGCTCGGGGGACACCGCGACCGTCATTCGCGCGTCCCCGTCGGCGCACTCGACCATCGGATCGGCGATCAGGACGTCCAGGAACCCCCCGTGCGCTTCGAAGCGCACGCTACCGGTGAAACGGTAGGAGCCCTCCGCCATGCGTTCGCCGTCGAAGACGAACACGTCACCCTCACGCCGGGCGCCGTCCCCGCAGCTCACCGTGCCGCCGGCGGCGAGTACATAACGTTCGAAACTCTGTCGGATCGACCAGCACAGTTTCACGACCGACCCCCTTTCCATTCAGCATGTGCATTGAAATCTCAGCTTACATTCTGGTGGAGCATACGGAAGCCTGCTTACAGTGCCGAGCAGACTCGATCGCTGGAAGCCGGCGTCAACGAGGACACGACAACACGAGGAAACGGACGCGATCTCATGGCGGACTTCGACTTCACCGGGGCAGGCACGGTGATCACCGGTGCGGGCAGCGGTATCGGGCGCTCGATCGCCCTTGAGTTCGGACGACTGGGCGCCCAGGTCCTCGTCGCCGACATCAATGGCGAAGCCGCTGCGTCGGTCGCCGAAGAGATCGTCGCGACGGGTGGGACGGCCCGCGCGCAGGTGGTCGACGTCACCGAGTACGAGAGTGTGGAAGCCCTCGCGGACACGGCGTTCTCGGAGTTCGGCCGCGTCGACGTGCTCTGCAACAACGCCGGAGTGACCTGGCGGCCATTTCGCGCGGTGTGGAACGCCAGCGTGGCCGACTTCCGCTGGATGACCGAGGTGAACTACTTCGGCGTGGTGCACGGCGTCTTCGCCTTCCTGTCCCGGATGCGCGAACAGGACGGTCACAAGCACATGGTCAACACGTCGTCTCTGGCGACCCTGTCGACCAGCCCCGGTCACGCCCCCTACACCGCGTCGAAGCACGCCGTCGACGGACTCAGCGACGTCCTTCGCGAGGAACTCGTCGACCACGGCGACGACTTCGGCATCACCGTCCTGCATCCGGGGCTGATCACCACGAACATCGGCGAGACCAGCACGGCGGTGCGCCGTCAGCAGACCGACGACGACCTGACCGCGGCGATCGCCTACCAGCAGGTGCGCGACTTCGACTTCCCCCACAACCAGCCCAAGGGCCCGGAAAACGTGGGCAAGCAGGTGGTCGAGGCGATCCGTCACAACGACCCGTACTGCATCACGCACCCGGCGCCCGCCGACCAGCTCGAAGAGCGCAAGAACCTCTGGATCCGCGGCTACCGCGGCCTGTGAACCAACGTAAAAAGGGACAGAACATGACTCTGCCGACCGACATCGACGAGAAGCTCGTGGACCCCGCGTTCTTCGCCGGGACCGATTTCCACGAGACGCTCAAGCAGTTGCGCCACGAGGACCCGGTCCACTGGACGGACGCATCCGGCTACCGGCGCGGATTCTGGACGCTCACCCGCTACGAGGACTGCCTGCGGCTGCTGCAGGAGCCCGAGAACTTCAGCAGCTCCGCCGGCACGCACATCCCGCCCCTGGGTCGTGAACTCACCGACGAAGAGCGGTACAAGATGGGTTACGACGTGCAGCTGGTCGTCAAGGACCCGCCGGAGCACGCGGTCCTGCGCCGCCCGTTCAATCCGCACTTCAGCGTGCCCGCCGTCGCGAAGTTCCACGGCGACTGCGAACGCATCGTCGACGAGATCATCGACGAGATCGCGGTCAAGGGCGCCGCGGACGGCGTGCGCGACATCGCCGCGCTGTTGCCCGTGCGCCTGTTCCTGGACCTGATGGCCATCCCGCACAAGGACTGGGACACGGTGCGGGCGATCACGCTGAAGATGCTCCACCCCGAGGACCCCCGCTTCGGCGACCCGGGCGCGGCGGACTTCAACGCGGTCATCGCCGATGCCATGGGCAGCCTGTACGACTACGTCTCCGCGCACGTGCTGTCGCGCCGCGGCAACCCGTCCGACGACTTCGCCAGTCTCATCGCGAACAAGGACTACCGCGGGGAACTGCTGAGCGAGCGAGAGGCCGGCTGGATGGGCTTCAGCGTCGTCGCCGGCGGACTGGAGACCACCCGCAACGCCGCGGCGGTCGCCATCATGGAGCTCATCAAGCGACCCGAGCAGGCTGCCCTGCTCCAGGACGACGCCGTCGCCAAGACCGCGGTCGAGGAGATCATCCGCTGGGTGACCCCGTCGAAGAACCGCCTCCGTGTCGCGACCAAGGACCTGGAGATCGGCGGCCAGGAGATCAAGAAGGGCGACTGGGTGGTCGGCTGGATCGTCTCGGCGAACCGCGACGAGACGGTGTTCGGCCCCACCGCCGACCAGTTCGACATCACCCGCGACCCGAACCCGCACCTGGGCTTCGGTGACGGCGAGCACCTCTGCCTGGGCCGCAACGTCGCGCGACTCGAACTCAAGATCCTCCTCCAGAGGCTGTTCGAGCGCCTGCCCGAGATGCGTCTCGCCGGCGACGTCGAGTGGGTGCACTCCACCAACACGACCGGACTCTCCACGCTGCCCATCGCCTTCGAACCGCGGACGCCGACGGCCGCCTGAACCCCGACCCGCGCCACACGGACCGAAAGAACAACCATGCCGAAGATCACCTACATCACCCCGCGCGACGGCGCTCGACACGTCGTCGAGTTCACGCCCGGCGACGACAT
The DNA here is from genome assembly GCF_044743035.1 of Streptomyces sp. NPDC087787. Taxonomy (NCBI): domain Bacteria; kingdom Bacillati; phylum Actinomycetota; class Actinomycetes; order Kitasatosporales; family Streptomycetaceae; genus Streptomyces; species Streptomyces sp. NPDC087787. Next base: position 15,899 of record NZ_JBIUVQ010000022.1, on the reverse strand, counting down.
CATGACCACCGCCGTCAACAACGACATCCCCGGTATCGAGGGTGAGTGCGGCGGCGAGATGAACTGCGGCACCTGCCACGTCTGGGTCGGCGAAGGCGAACGCGACAAGTTCGGCGAGGTCGACTGGGACGAAGAGGTCATGCTCGACATCCTCGACGACCGGCGACCCGAAAGCCGGCTGGGCTGCCAGCTCAAGCTGGATTCCCAGCTCGACGGCATCACCGTGACCGTCGCGACCGAGGAAGCCTGAAGTCGCCATGCAGCACTTCGACGTCCTCATCGTCGGTGCCGGACACGCGGGTGTGGCGCTCGTGGGACAGCTGGCGAAGTCCGGCTACGGCGGCAGCGTCGGCATCCTGGACAGCCAGGACTGCCCGCCTTACGAGCGCCCCCCGCTGTCCAAGGGATACATGCTCGGTGAGGTGCGCGACGACGACCTCCCGCTTCGGCGGGAGGACTACTGGTCCAAGGGGACCGCCCGGTTGGTGACGGGCACGACCGTCACACAGGTGGACCCCGGCGCGCGGACGGTGACCACGGACAGTGGCGAAAAGGTCGGCTACACCCACCTGGTCTGGGCGACCGGCGCCTCGGCGCGACTGCTGTCGATGCCGGGTGCCGACGCCGAGAACGTCCTCTCCGTGCGCACGCTCGAAGACGCGCGGCGGCTGAGAACACTCGCGACCGACGCCCGGCGGGCGGTACTCATCGGCGGCGGCTACATCGGGCTCGAGACCGCGGCGACACTCGCCAAGCTCGGCAAGCAGGTGACCGTTGTCGAGTTGCAGGAAAGACTGCTCGCCCGCGTCGCCGGCGCGACGATCGCGGAACACCTGCGTCGCGTGCACGAAGACCACGGCGTCCGCGTCGTCCTCGGTACCGGCGTGAGCGAACTCGGCACCACGGACGGCGTCGTCACCTCGGTCACCCTGACCGACGGCCAGACCCTTCCGACGGACATCCTCATCGTCGGCATCGGTGTCGAACCCCTCGTCGCCCCCCTCGTCGCCGCGGGCGCCACAACCGGCAACGGGGTGCTCGTCGACGCACGCTGCCGTACGAGCCTGCCGAACGTCTACGCGATCGGCGACATCGCGGCCCAGCCCAACGAGTTCGCCGGTGGCACCGTCATGCGCCTCGAATCCGTGCCGAACACCACCGAGCACGCCCGGCTCGTCGCCGCCGACCTCAGCGGCGCCGAACCACCCCGGCGCGGGGTGCCCTGGTTCTGGTCGAACCAATACGACGTGCGCCTGCAGACCGCCGGGATCCTCAACGGGTTCGACCACGAAGTGCCCCGTCACCAGGACGACGGATCGCTCGTCGTCGGGTACTTCAAGGACGGTCGTCTGATCGCCGCCGACTGCGTCGACGCGCCACGCGACTTCAGCATGGTCAAGGCGCTGCTCGCAGCCGGCGGCGCCGTGACGGCGGAAGAGTTCGCCGACACCTCGGCTCCACTCAGCACGCTGGTCAAGCGCGGCCGGGCAGCCGTCTCCTGAACAATCCGATCACTACCGCCCCGTCGCTTCGTCGCGGATTCCGTTTCCGGCCTGATGCGAAAAGCGACCGGGCGGCCTCTACCCGCCAGGGCTGAAGAAGCGCGAGACCCGCCGGCCCCGGTGATGCTCGGTCGTCACCCGACACAGCGATGCCGTACTGCAATTGATCAACTTCCCGATCACAAAAAGGCGGTTCAATGTCGAACATCGAAACCCCTGCGAAGAGCGCGATAACCGAGGAATCGGAATGGCGCTCCGGAGGGCGAACAGCTGTCACCGCGGCAATCGGCTACGGAGCGGGGCCGGTCCTGTTCCTCACCACCGCGAGCGTGTTCGTGGCACCCACGGTCGAAGCAACGGGCTGGTCGACGCGTGAGGTACTGATCTCCCCATGGCTCTCCGGCCTTTTCGCGCTGTGCGGACCATTGGTGAGCCGAAGACTCAACAGGAAAGGAGTGCGCTCGACCGCCGTCCTGGGATTGCTGGGATTCAGCGCGCTCCTCGTCCTGTTCGCGGTCATGCCCCTGAACCACCTCACCTTCTACGGGGTCGCGGCCGGCATCGGACTGTTCGGGTCCTTCGCCTATGCGGTGACCTTCAACCGAGCCGTCGCCAACTGGTTCAGCAAGAGCGCCGGAACCGCCTTCGGCCTGGTGGGAGCGGGCGGTGCGGTCATGCCGCTCGTCGCCATCCCCGTCGCCAGTTATGTGATCTACACATACGGTTGGCGGATGGGCTACATCGCCCTGGGAGCTTTCGCGCTCGTCGTCTCCTTGCCCAATGTCCTGTTCGGCATCAAGGAGCCCCCGCTCGCGCACGTCAGGGACGAGGCCAAGTCCCGTCAGCGAGGTGAGCGCCACGCACAGCCGAGCGTTCTGCGGACCGCGCGGTTCTGGGTTCTCGTCGTCTCCTTCACAGTGGCTGTGGGCGGGGCGAACGGATTCCTCTCCAACGTCCAGCCCATTCTTCTGGACGGAGGACTCACCACTGTAGTGGCGACCTCGATCACCACCCTCTTCACCGTGGGCGTCATCGCCGGTCGCCTCGGCGCCGGAGCGTTGCTCGACCTGACCAACAAGTACGCGGTGGCCGTCAGCGTGCTCACGATCTCCGGCCTCGGCGCCCTGGCCCTGACCCAGGTGTCCGCGCTCCCGCTGATCGTCGTGGGCGCAGCCGCCCTCATGGTCGCGTTCAGTCAAGGAGCGGAAGGCGACATCGCGGCCTACTTCATTCTGGACGAGTACGGAAAGAAGGACTTCGCGACCCTGTTCGCCCTGGCCATGGCAGCTACGGCGGTGGGTGGCATCGGCGTTCCCTTCGCCTTCGCCTGGATCATCGATTCCACGGGGTCCTATCTGGGTGCCTGCGTCCTCGGCGCTGGCTGCTACCTCGCGTCCGCGGCGCTGCTCCTGGTGTTCCGCGCCATGGGCCGGAAGAACGGGCGTCACGACAGTGGGGCCGAAAATGACGCCGCCAGCGCGCTTGTCACGCCTGCGCCGACAATGCCTGCTGAGAATAAGTAACTGCTCCGGGAAAACGCCAAGAGGCACTGCGGGTGCCGACAAATCACCCGGCCTGCTCACGCGGAGGGGCATTGCGTGTTTGCGGATTGAGTGGACTCGACCCGTGATGTCCGGGGTTGCCCGGTGCCGGGGGTGAACGCAGGTGCAGGCACGGTTTCGGGATCATGACGGTGTCGAATCCGCATGACCACAACCGAAGACCGTGCCCGCGCCCTCGTCGTCTCCCATTCCGCAGGGGCTGGAACAACTGACCCGTACCACCTCACCGCAGCCGCTGCCCGACGCGGTCTGCCTGGCCCGCTTCCTCTCCGGCCTGCCGGATCCGCGCGGCCGCCGTGGACGGCGCTTCCCTCTGATCGCCATCGTGTCGGCCGCCGGGGCGAGCGTGCCGGCCGGGACAAGATCCCTGACCGCGATCGCCGAGTGGATCGCGGACGCCTCCCACCGGGTCCTCACCGCCCTCGGCGTCGCCGTCGACCCGTTCAGCAAGACGGTCACCGTGCCGCATCCCACTACGGTGATGCGGTTGCTCGCCCACCTCGACGGCGACGCCTTCGACCCCGCGGTCTCCGCGTTCCTGCAGGCCAGAAGCCAGTCTCCTCGGCAGGAGTGTCGGTGGCGGGCCGTGGCGGTGGACGGCAAGGTGCTGCGCGGATCCCGCAGGACGGGAGAAAGAGCGGTATGGCTGCCGGCCGCGATGGACCACGCCGGCACTGTGCTCGGGCAACGGCAGAACGATGACAAGGGCAACGAGACCCCCTCACCGAGACTGGCGGTCGCACACAGCCCTCTCCCTCGTCCGGTAAGCCGTGTTACTTTTTCCAACCACGGGAGACAAGCCGTACCGCACCGGGATCGCCCTTCACGGGACCGGCTCAGGGAGGCACGATGCTGGAGGAGTCGCTCACCGCTCTGGCCGCCAGTGGCGGTGCCGCCGTCGTCGCTGCGATGGCCACGGATGCCTGGGCGAGCACTCGAGCCGCCGTGGTCCGACTATTCCGGAGAGCCGGTGAGGAACAGCAGATGGCAGTCCGTGTGTGCCTGGCGGACGACGCCTCCCTGGTGACCGGGGCGTCCGACGCCGTGCAGGCGCGCCAAGCTCTGCTGACGGCATGGCAGTTGCGGCTGGAGACCCTGGTGAGGGAACACCCTGACGCCGCCGAGGAGCTCCGCGCGCTGATATCCGGGTCGCTGTCCGCGCTACCGCAGCACGAGCGCCACTGGGTCCAGAACAACGTGGCCCGGGATCACGGACAGGTCTTCGCCGCGCTGGGCGGTAACGTCATCGTCCATCAGCCACCGCCGTCGCCCGCCCCCGAGCCCCCGGACGCTCCGACCACCGACCGGTGACGGCCGGCAGATCCGGTGAGCCGCAGCCGCACATCGAGCAGCGGGTCACGGCAACGGCGGGATTCGCCTACGGCACGATCGGGGCGGACATCCACGTGTTCGGGGACGGGACGCCCGTCTATTTGCTGGCCAGATGGCGTCCTTCTCCGGAGGCCGACGCTGAGTGGCTGTCGGAGCTGCCGAGCCGGATGCTCAACGCCCGTTTCTCCGTTGTCCCGTTCACCGGCCGGAAGGCCGAACTGGCCGTACTCCGGCAGTGGCGCGACAACGGTCCGCGCCTTGCCGTGAGGTGGTTGCACGCACCCGGCGGCCAGGGCAAGACACGGCTCGCCGCCCGGTTCGTCCGTGAGTCCGCGGAAGCGGGGTGGCAGGCGGTCACCGCCGTGCACGGCCCCGGTGCCGTCCAGCCGCCACCGGGCAGCCAGGACCTGAGAACCGGCGACGACCAGGGCCTCGTCCTGCTGGTCGACTACGCCGACCGGTGGCCGCTGACCCATCTGACCTGGCTCCTCAGCAACGCCCTCCTGCACCGGCCCGGTGTCCGCACTCGGGTTCTCCTGCTGGCGCGGACCGCCGAGTCCTGGCCCGCGGTCCGGGGTGCACTGGCCAACCACCAGGCGGGCACGTCCATCCAGCAACTGGGCGAGTTACCGGACGGATCCGAGGCACGCGCGGACATGTACGCCGCCGCTCACGACGCCTTCGCCTCCCGCTACGGCCTCCCTGTCCCGGGGCGGACCCTGCCGCCGCCCGGCCCGCTCGACCAGCCGGGCTTCGGGCTCACGCTCACCCTGCACATGGCGGCGCTCGTGGCGGTGGACGCCCATGTCACCGGCCGCCGGCCGCCTTCCGAGATGGCCGGGCTCACCGTCTATCTCCTGGACCGTGAACACCTCCAGTGGGCGCAGCTGTTCAGCTCCGGCGGCCGCCCGGCCCAGCGGCCGGCCGGCTCACAGCGGGAGTTCAGAACTCCGCCGCAGGTCATGAACCACACCGTCTTCGCCGCGGCCCTCATCGGCCCGGTCAGCTCCCGGGCAGGCGTCTCGGTGGTCGAGGAACTGTCCGCGCCCCTGCCGGCTCCGCAGGTGCTCGCCGACCACTCGTACTGTTATCCCCCGCCCGAGCCTGACCACGGGAGCGTCCTGGAACCGCTCTACCCGGACCGGCTGGCAGAGGACTTCCTCGCCCTCACCCTGCCCGGGCACACTGCCGACTACCCCGCCATGCCCTGGTCCGAGACCACGGTCGCGACGCTGCTGTCCCGGGGCGGGCAGGGCGCGGCCCCCCTCTGGGCCCCGCGCGCGGTCACCTTCCTCACCGCCGCAGCTCAGCGCTGGCCGCACGTGGGATCCAGGTACCTCTATCCGCTGCTCGATGCCGATCCGGCGCTGGCGCTTGCGGCCGGAAGCGCGGCACTCAGCGCCCTCGCCGCGCTCGACGACGTTCCCCCCGAGCTGCTGGCCGCCGTCGAGTCCCACTTCCCGCTGCGCCGTCATGTCGACCTCGACGCGGGCATCGCCTCGGTGGCCTCCCGGCTGCTACAGCACCGGCTCGGCGGCGTGGACGGCGACGACCTGGCCACCCGCGCCGCCGAGTACCGCAAACTCGGCAACCGCCTGTCGAACGCGGGGCTGCACGAACGCGCCCTGGAGGCATTCGAGCAGGCCGTGACCGCCTGCCGGCCCCTGGCCGCCCAGGACGCCGCCCTCTACGAACCCGAGCTCGCTGCCGCCCTCACACATCTCGGTACCTGTCTGGCTCTGTTGGGCAGAGGTGAGGAGGCGCTGGCGGCAACACAACAAGCGGTGTCGTCCTACCGCCGGCTCGCCGCAGCCCGGCCCGAGACGTACGAAGGGTTGTATGCCGGCACGCTCAGCAACGTCGGCCTGTGGCTGGCCATGAGGGGCCGCAGACAAGAGGCCTTGGCCGCCTCGGAGGAGAGCGTGGCGGTCTGGCGCCGTATGGCGGCGGCCGACCCGGCCAGGGAGGAATTCCTGGCTCAGGTCCTGCACAACCACGGCAACCAGCTCTCCGACATGGGCCGGCCGGCCGATGCCGCGGACGCACTGCGGCAGGCGGTGGCGATCCGGCGCCGACTCGCCGACCAGGACCCCGCGACCTACGAACCCGACCTGGCGGACTCACTGATCAATCTCGCGAACCACCTTGCGGCGCAGGGGAAGCGCTCCGAGGCCCTGGAGTCCTCATGGCAGGCCACCGAGCTCTACCGTCGCCTGGCAAAGGTCAATCCAGAGGCGCACGAGGGGAATCTGGCGATCGCCCTCACCAGTCTGGGCGCCGACCTGGCGGAGGGCGGCCGCCGGGACGAGGCCATTGGGGTGACGGAGGAATCGGTCGCTCTCCGTCGACGGCTCGCCGCGGGCAACCTCGTCGTCTACGAACCCCTTCTCGCGCAGTCCCTGTCGAATCTCGGTTGGTTCCGTCTGTCGGCGAACCGTCCCGCCGAGGCGCTGGAGGCGTGCGAGGAGGCCGTGGCGATCCGGGAGAGGCTGGCTGCCGCCGAACCCGATGTGCACCGCGCCGACCTGGCCCAGTCGCTCACCCACCTCGGAGCCTGTCTGGCCCGCAACGGACGACCTGCCGAGGGTCTGAGGGCGACCGTTCGCTCGGCGGAGCTCTACCGTCACGCCGTGGCCGACAATCCGGCCGCCTACACCCTGGAACTGGCCCGCGCCCTCAACAACATCGGCCGCTTCCTCGCCCTGGCCTCCCGCTGGAAGGAAGCACTCGCCGCGGTCGACGAGGCTCTCACGCTGGCACACCGGACCGCTTCGGCGAACCCGTTGGCGTATGCGAACCTCGTCGGCAGTCTACGGGACATCAAAGAGGCCTGTCTGCGACGGCAGGTCCCAGGAGCGTCGCACGGCTGAACATCATGGGACCGCGGCACGATCAGGCAGATGCCGTACACCATCACGGTTGCGCCTGCGTCGCTCGAAAAGGGGCATCGAGTCCTCCCAGCGGCTGGGCCGCCACCGCTGGACCGTCGAGCGCAGCATGGCCCGGCCCGCCGGATGCCGCCGCCTGCACCGCCGCTATGCGCTCCAGCAAGGCCCGGGAATCTTTGGGGTGCAGGGCCTGCGACCGCAGTGTGTCATAGCGCTGTTGGAGAACTCTCACCTCTTTCGAGTCACCAATCAGCCGCCCGCTCTCCTGGCCCTCCGAGTATGCGAGTCGACGCCCTTCAGGGGTCTCCAGGCGCAGAGGCCCATCCATGCACGAGTGGTACTCGGCTTCCAACGGCATGATCTGCAACGCCACGTTGCGAGGCAACGTGTGCTCCAGAACGTGGTCCAGTTGCTCGCGCCACACCTCGGCACCGCCCAGTCTCCGTCGCAGGACCGCTTCCTCAACGATGAAGTGGAACGGAACTGTCGGACGCTCGCACAGCATCCGTTGCCGCTCCAGCCTCGCTGCAACCTGGGCCTCCAACTGCTCATCCGTCAGCAGCGGAATCCGGTTTTCGAAGAGTGCCCGCGCATACGCCTCCGACTGCAACAGCCCCGGCACCAGCCGGCACTCGTACGTGCACAGGCTCACCGCCTCCCGCTCCAGCCGCGCCCACCGCCGGAACCATGCCGCGAGACCCGCCTCGCCCCGGGTCAGATGACGGGCGGCCTTCTGCAGCGCACCGGTGTTGCCGAGGGCTTCCTCCGCGCGCTCCACGAACACCTCGTCCGGCATGCGGCGCCCCAACTCCACCGACTCCACGGTGTGTTTTGGAGAACCGCACCCGGACACCGAGGTCCGCGCGGCTGAGGCCCGCGTGCTCGCGCAGCGCCTGGACGAACGCGCCGAACGTGCGCAGGCTGTCCGACGGATGGGGCTCCCGCTCGCACTACGGGGCACCTGGGACGAGGCGAAGGAGGCGGCGGCCTGGCTCGGTGAGCGGCTGGCCGAATACGCCCCCAGGTTCGCGTCGGAGAGCGACCGGGACGCCGCGCGCCTGGCCCGGCTGGTGAGCGCCGCCGCCGAGCGCCTGCGCTCGGGTGCCGACGTGTCGTACGGCTGCTACCTCGAACGCCCCTCGTACCTCTCCCTGGCCGTAGTGACGTGCGCCCCGAACCGCGCGATGCCCGAACTGGCCTGCCATGCGCGTAGAGCAGGCTCGGCATTCGCCCCCGCCCTGACCGCACGCATCAGCGTCAGCCAACCCCAGAGGGCTCCACCAAACGGGTGATCACATCCCAAAAGCCAATGAGTGTTCTTGCCTCGTGCATAGTTTCACGTCATGCCCAACGTCAGTCACGACACCCTGCACGGCTTCCTGCCGGGACGTCCGAAAGCGCTGAACCGCGCGCTGGACCTCTTGGACCTCGGAATCCCGTCCGGTGTCACCACCGAGACCCTCCCGACGGACGCGTCCGGCGCCCCGAAGATGTTCACCCGGAACATGGACTCCGTGCTGCGGGTGGTCCGTCCCGACGGGCGAGATCCGTTCATCCTGCTGGTCGAGGCGCAGACCGGCATCGAGACGAAGAAGGAGACCTCGTGGCCCTACTACGTCGCCTACTTGCGTGACCGGTACAAACTCGAGGTCGTCCTGCTGGTCCTGTGCGTGGACACGGCGACGGCGGCATGGGCGGCCAGACCTCTGCGTACCGGTCTGGGACGCCCCACCCAGGTGACGGTGCCTCACGTGCTGGGCCCGGCCAACGTCCCGCGTGTGAGCCGGGTCCAGGACGCCTCGGCCGATCTGGACTTCGCCGCGTTCTGTCTGTGGATCCACAGCAACGACCCGGACATCGAGGGCATACTGACGGTGGTGGGCGAGGCATTGGCCCAGGACACGGACCGCGAAGCGCGGGACGACCTGGCGGGGCTGATCGAGGACGGCTTGGGCAGCGAACACGCCCGGAAAATCTGGAGGAACCTGATGGAAACCCTCTTCACCCCCAGGCGAGGCACCATCGTGGGCGATGCCCGCCTCGCAGGACAGGAAGAAGGACTCGAGGAAGGACTCGAGAAGGGACTCGAGAAAGGGCGCGTGGCCGGAAAGGCCGAGCAACTACTGCGCCTGATGGAGCGCCGCGGCCTCTCGATGACGGAAGACACCCGGCAGCGCGTCACCACCTGCACGGACATGCCGCTCCTGGATCTCTGGTTCGACCGCGCCATCGACGCCACCACCCTCGACGAGATCTTCGCCAGGCCCTCCGCCACGGACCGCGTCCCCGCCCCCGCCCAGAGCCCGGAGCACACCACGGTCCCCAGCCAAGGCTTGAGGGCCCCCGGCTCCCCGACCAACTGACAACAAGGGCGCACACACCGACGGCCGGCTGATACCGCGCCGACCAAGCCCGCCCCCATGCAACGCCTGTCACACGGGTGCCGCCTCCGTCCGGTCAACGGCGTGCAGCGGCACCCATGGCGGGCCGTCGAGCAGCACAGAAACGTGCCCGGCGGCCTGCTGCCGAGGCCACGGGGCGTCGGTGACCCGGTCGTCGTCGCGGAGCTGGCCGCCAACGCCGTCCTGCACGGCCGTGTGCCCGGCCGCTGCTTCCGGCTGACCCTCACCCTCGGCCCCGGCGCGGACCGTCTGCGCGTCGAGGTCACGGACGCCCGCAGGGACCTGTGGCCATGGCCGGCCCCGGCGGAGGACGGGCCCGGCGCGCTCCCCCTCGGCGGACGCGGCCTGGCACTCGTCACCGCCCTCGCCGACCACTGGGACTGCGTCCCCCACCCGCCCGGCGGCAAGACCGTCCGGGCGGTGCTGACGACACCGGCCGATGGATGATGGCGTCGACCGAGGAGAGCGGAAGCCCGCGCGCCTACGCCTCCGCGGGCAACGCGGGGAACACGACCACCGAGCCGTCCCTTTCGCGGGCGATCTCGATCGCCACATCCGTCGGGCGGCCGTTGACCGCGACGCCGTCGCCCAGCCCACGGATCTGGTACGCCGTGCGCATCAGCCGGTCGACCTCACCGGTCGTCAAGACGGGACGCACACTCTTCGGGCGGGCCAGCTCCAACGCCGACAGGCGCAGCAGGACACCGGCAAGGCCCTTCTCCAGCTCGTCGAGGCGCTGCTCGTCGCTCCTCAGCGCGCGGGTGAAGTTCTCGAACAGGTTGTCGGGCTCGCTCTGGGCCTGCTCGACCGCCTGGAGGACGTTGACACGCCGCTTCAACGCGATGGCCAGGGCCGCCAGTTCGAGGTGGGTGCGGAACGTGCCACCCTGGTCGTCCACGCCGGGGAACGACTCGGTCAGCGTGCCGATCTCGACGGGCTCACCGTCGGGAAGCCGGTCGAGCGCGCTCGTCCACCGGGCCAGGCGGATGTCAGCCTTGCTCAGTGCCGTGTCGATGGCGTGCACCGCCGAGTCGAGTCCCAGCGAGACACCGAGCTTGCCCTGGTCGAGCAGGATGGCCGTGGCCTTGTCGATGGCGGGACGGCAGCCGTTGAGCGCGCTGTGCTCGTCGTCGAGCTTGTCCGCCTGAAGCTGCTCCAGCAGTTCCGTGATGTGCGCGATGGCCTCCTGCCGCTTGGCGTCGGCATGCGCGCTCACCCCGACCGCCACGGCCATGAGCACGAGCGGTGCGGCCACGGTGAGCAGCGTGCCCCCGGCGGCCGCGGCACCGGCGGTCGCACCGGCCCCGCCGACCGTGCCCGCCGCTGCCGCTCCTCCGACCGGTACGAACGTCGCACCGGCGACGATCTTGCCCGTCGTCGAATCCACGAGGGGGCCGCGGATACCACCGGCCACCGCCTTCGACGACATCGAACGAACGATGCCCTGACCGACCTGCTTGGCGACCTTCGCCGGAACCACCATGACGTACAGCCCCTCGCCGGCAGCCGTCGCCTTGGCCGCCGCGGCGGAACCGCGCGCCGACTGTGTGATCAGCTGCGACAGGTGCTGTGCCAGCGGACTCGCGGCATCGAGCGAGATGCCCCGGCCGCGGTCGAGCTTGTCCGGCAGCGGATGCACCTCGAGCGTGGCGATCGGCCGGTCGGCCAACGCGGCCAGCACACCGCGCAGTTCGGCCAGACGCTCAGCCGTCATCGGCCCGTCCCCGGCCACCGCCGGCACCTGGACGTCACCTGTCGCCAGCGTCCACACCGGAACGGTTGCCTTCTTGCGGTAGTCGATCATCGCCCCCCCAACTCATCCCCACGTCAGCCCGCGGCTGACGTCCCAGCAGAACGGTATAGCCGAATCACGGCACCGTGTGTCGCTCGATCCACATCGACCACCTCCCAGCGCGGCGGGTCGGCACAGGCCGACGCGCGGACGACGGCCGGTGCCCGCTGAGTGGCCGAAACCGTGAGAGTCGAACAACTGCCAATATACGCCCTGTTGACAGCGTCAACGCACTCTCTTAGGGTTCTGGCGTTGCTTGAGTATGCGGGGCCACGTCACGGAGGACGGCCTTTCGTCCGGACCGAGGTAGAGCCGCACAGCGTGTCACTGGTTGGGGGATGGTTTGACGCGGAACCGGGTACGTCTCAGCGGCGGCTCGAGCTGGCAGACGGACTTCCGTCGCAGGACCACGGGGCGCCCCGTGCGCTCCGCCATGGACGTCGCTCGTCTCCACCGGAACCTCAACCACATCCTTCTGGACCTTCAGCGTGCCGTGGAGAGGTACGCGGTGGCTGAGGCGACCGGCCTGTACTCGCTGGCGTGGTCCCAGGTGGCGGAGGCGCCGCCCAGCGAGACCAGGAAGCAGCGGGAAGAACTCCAGGCGTTCAAGAAGGTGCTCGACTCCGCCTCCTGGCTGGAGGAGGGGCGTCGACGTGCGGCGACGGCCGATGTCCGGCAGGAGTCCCCGACCCGGCAGCGCTCCACGGTGCGTCCGGGTCGCCGCCCTGCCGAGAAGCGCGCGAGCGGTCACGTGCCGCGCCGCGGGACGAAGCCTTCAAGGACACCGGGGCGAACCGTCCGCCCTCGCACACGGCCGGTTCAGGTTCTCGGACACCGGCTCGTCGTGACGAGCCGCCCCTGCTGGGGACCGGTCAGCTGTCGGAGATCGCCACCGAGCTCCGCCCGCTGCTGGAGCAGACCGCCCGCATGGGCGCGACCACCACCTGGTCCCGTATCGCCAAGCGCCTCCCCGCACTGCCGCGGCTCCACCGGGACGACCAGAGCATCATCCTGTGGCTGGTGGACGAGGAGCGGGAAAAGGGAGAGCCCCTTCTCTGCGCCCTCGTCACGGTCGGCGACCGGCAGATGCACCCCCGTTTCCCGGTCATCGCGGAACAGCTCGGCCTGGCGTGCTCGGACACCGCCGCCCAGCAACAGATGACATGGAGCTACGAGGTGCTGAAAGCCCATCAGTACTGGCGGCATCGGCGCCCCGGGCGCGGCTGAGAGATTCGGCCGCTCATCGGGTACCCGGACCGTGTGCGAGGAAGTGGCCGGACCAACGCGCGACGAGGTACCGGAAACGTGACCGCCGCGTTGCTCACCATGACCGGCTGATCCCACAGTCCGCCTTCCCGTCCCATCACCCCGAGGAGACCCGGCCGATGGCCACCGTGCTGTTCAAGGACACGACCCACCAGGTAGCCGACCTGATCACCGACATCCGGCGCGGTGAGATCGCCCTGCCCGACCTGCAACGGCCCTATGTGTGGCAACCGGCCAAGGCGCGCGAGCTGTTCGACTCGATGTACAAGGGCTTCCCGGTCGGCTATCTGCTCTTCTGGGAGACCGGGATCGAGCCCGGGGCCCGGCAGATCGGCGAAGGGACCAAACCGGAGGCGGCTCGCCGGCTCATCGTCGACGGCCAGCAGCGTCTCACCTCGCTCTTCGCCGTCATGACCGGCACGCCCGTGGTGAGGGAGGACTACCGCACGACGCGCGTCCGGCTCGCTTTCCGTCCCTCGGAGCGGATGCCGCCGTACCCTGTCCGACCCGCGCGAATGCAGTACTGGAAGGGGTGCGGCGGCACTTGGGGGACTTTCCGCGACTTTGCGTCGGGGTCGGGCTCTCCCGGCCTCGATCCAGCCCGCCAGGCCCAGCGGGGCGGACGTCGTCGTACTCGCTTCGAGGTACGAACACACCACGTCGTCAGCCGCCACCCAACCACCAGTGGCGTTGCGGGGTGGCGCGGTGAGTGTGCCAGGGGAGCAGCAGGCTACATCTCGGCCGGCTTCGGAAGGGCTTCGCGCAGGCAGTCGAGGAGTACCCGGGCCGCGGGGCTCGAGGGACCGGTGGTCCGCCAGGCGAGCGCGATGCGGGCGCGCATCCCGGGCCCGGCAATCCGCAGGGTCCGGAGCTGCCTGTCGAGGGGGAATTCGTCCTCGCCAGCAGGTAGCACGGCAATGCCGAGGCCCCGCGCGGCAAGCCGTGCGAGTACGTGTGGCGCTGCCGCCTCGAAAGCAACCCGGGGCCGGAATCCCACCTGTGAACAGCCGCGTTCGAGCGCCGCGCGCACCCCGGTGCCGTGCGGCAGGCAGATCAGCGGGCTGTCGCGGAGATCGGCAAGCGGGACGCTCGTGCCGTCAACGCGGTCGAGAAACGGAACGCCGGGCGCAGCAGCGGCAACCAGCGGGACGTCGATCACCATCCGGAAGGCCACTTTGGGCGGGGGCACCTCTTCCACCGGCCCCAGGAGGGCAATGTCGAGCTCGCCGGCCAGGAGCGCGGCCTGCATCCGCTCCGTGGTGTCCTCGGTGAGTGCCAACTCGACTGAGGGATGGGCGTCGTGGAAGTCCGCGAGAAAAGCGGCGACGTCGAAGGCATGGCCGGTGGCGCCGGAGACCAGCCCGAGCGTGACCCGGCCGTGCAGCAGTCCCGTGTACGCATCCACCGTCTGCTGCACAGCCTCCGCCGCGGCCAGTGCGGCACGGGCCTGCGGCAGGACCGCCCGGCCCACCTCGGTAGGCGTCACCGACCGGCCGGAGCGGTCGAGCAGCGGCTGCCCCAGTTCCTTCTCCAACTGGCGGATCTGGGCGCTCAGGCCAGGCTGCGCCAGATGCAGCCGGGCCGCGGCGCGGGTGAAACCGCCCTCCTCGACCACGGAGACGAAGTAGCGCAGCTGACGAAGCTCCATAACCAATGATTCTAGGTACCAGCAGGACCATCTATTGGAGATATGTCCAAGTCGGCGGCACGCTTGATCGCATGGGAAACGCGACAACCCGCAGGGCGAAGAAGGCCGAGGTCAGGGCCGCGATCTCGGCGGAACGTGGAGAACTGGCCGATCTACTCGACTCTCTGCGAGCCGATCAGTGGAACGAGCAGAGCCTCTGCGCCGGATGGCGAGTTCGCGAGGTCGCGGCACACATGTCGATGGGGTTCCGGCTCTCCCTGCCGGTGACGCTGGGCGAGTTGGCCAAGGCTCGCGGGAACCTTCACCGCATGACCGACCGGGTCGCGCTCAGGGACGCGGCCGCCCATTCCGCCGCCGCACTCGCCGCCTTCCTGCGGGACAACGCCGACCACCCCTGGACACCGCCGATCGGCGGGCTCGCGGCGGCGCTCGGCCACGACGTGGTTCACGGGCTGGACATCACCGTCGCTCTCGGCCTAGACCGGCGCGTCCCCGAGGACCGGCTGCGCATCCTGCTCGACGGGATCCGGCCCAGCAGCCTGAAGTTCTTCGGCGCCGACCTCGACGGAGTGCGGCTGTGCGCCGAGGACCTCGACTGGTCGTACGGATCCGGGTCGCCGGTTTACGGCCAGGCTCAGGACCTGCTGCTGCTGGCCCACGGCCGAAGAATTCCGGGCGGTCGGCTCCGGGGAGTGCCGGGCAGCCGCTTCACTCGGCCGGTCGAGGGAGCATGAACTGTGCGCACCCGGCTCCTGCTTGCCGTGTCCCTGTTGTCCACCGGTCTGCTCGCCGGAGCCTTCTCCTACGGCGCCGCCAACCTCGTCCCGACCTTCAACTCCGTGCCGATCGACATGAGGCTCGACTTCCACACCGAGCTGATGAAGATGAACGGGATCACCATGCAGGGGGCGATGGCGGTCTCGGCTCTCAGTGCCCTCGCCCTGGCCGCCCTGACACGGGACGGGGGCCGGGTCCTCGCAGCGACGGCGGGACTTCTGACCGTCACGTCCTTCCTGATCACCCGGTTCGGAAACGTCCCGATCAACGGCCGTATCAAGCAGTGGGCCGCCACGACACCGCCGGCCGACCACGCCGAGATCCTGCGCCGCTGGGAACTGTTCAACGATGCCCGTACCTGCACTGCCGTGGCTGCGTTCGCCGTCCTGATCCTTGTTGCCCTGAGGCATGCGGACGCGGGACCGAGCACCACTGAACCCGCGTGGCGTCGGGTCGCGAAGGAGTGAGTCCAGGACGGCCGCGGCGCCGGCGGGGTCCGAGCCCTGCGGTGCACCGCTTCTCCGCCGGTGGGCCCGCGGGGAGCCGACCGTGGCCGGCTCCCCGCGACCCTGCGCGGCGTTCAGTACTGGTCGGGCTCCACGAAACCCGTGTTCCCGTTGTCGTCCGCGTCGAAGGCGGCGGCGGTCGGGTCGAATCCGGGCGGGCTGTCCTTCAGGGCCAGGCCCATGCCGGCCAGCTTCGCCTTGACCTCGTCGATGGACTTCGCACC
>NZ_JBIUVQ010000021.1:0-118927 GCF_044743035.1 Streptomyces sp. NPDC087787 | reverse complement strand
GGGAACCCAGGGCGTCACCGGTGCCACGGGTCCGCAGGGCGTGCCCGGCGAGCAGGGCATCCCGGGTGTTCAGGGTCCGCAGGGAACCCAGGGCGTCACCGGTGCCACGGGTCCGCAGGGTGTGCCCGGCGAGCAGGGCATCCCGGGTGTTCAGGGTCCGCAGGGAACCCAGGGCGTCACCGGTGCCACGGGTCCGCAGGGTGTGCCCGGCGAGCAGGGCATCCCGGGTGTTCAGGGTCCGCAGGGAACCCAGGGCGGCACCGGTGCCACCGGTGCCACGGGCGCGACCGGGCCGATGGGTCCGCAGGGCGCGACCGGTGCGACCGGCCTGACCGGTGCCACGGGTCCGCAGGGCGACCCGGGTGCCACCGGCACCACGGGTGCCACAGGCCCCCAGGGCCCGCAGGGCGACACGGGCGCCACGGGTGCCACGGGCGCGACCGGGCCGACGGGTCCGCAGGGTGCGACCGGTGCGACCGGCCTGACCGGTGCCACGGGTCCGCAGGGTGCCCTCGGCGCTCAGGGCGGGCTCGGCCCGCAGGGCGCTCAGGGCGACGTGGGTGCCCAGGGCCCGCAGGGAACCCAGGGAACCCAGGGAACCCAGGGTGCTCAGGGCACGGTCAGCCCCACCACCGTCGTGACCGGGCCTCAGGGAACGACGTCGACCGCCGTCTGCCCCACCGGCGAGGCCATCGGTGGCGGTTACCAGGCCGCTGGGGGCTCCGCTGCGAGCCAGAGCGCCCCGGTCTTCACCGGTTCCGGCCCCGCCACCGGATGGCAGGCCACCTCCAGCGACGGCACCGTGCTCACGGCCTACGCGATCTGCACCGCCGCCCCGTGATCGACTGCCCGACCCGGAAGTGAACGAGGGTGCCCCGAGGCTTCGGCCTCGGGGCACCGTCCGTGTGCCGCCGCACACGGGACGCCGAGGCACACCCCGGGTCCGATTCGACGACCGGACTCGCCGCCGACCCGGCCTCCGTCATGAGCGCACCGGGCCGTGACCGGCTGGGCACCACCGATCCCGCCGTCGTGCGCGAGGCCGTCCGGGGCCACCCCGAGGTCGTCAGCCGCGCTGCCTGGACGTCGACGGCGCCGAGCGTGCCGGGGAAGCGGCAACGGCCGTCGGCGGCACGGGCGTACGCCACCTGGCACGGGCCCGCGCGGTGCGCGCGCTACTGCATCGTGCGCGCCCCCTGGCCCCATGGCGCGCACGGACGCAACTTCGTGGCCATCATGCTCGAACTCGCCACCCGGAGCCGGCCCCCGGAAGCGGTGTCCGAGCAGCACGGACAGCCCACCTGCTCCCACGCTCCGGCCCGGCGTCTCGCGGTTTTCGGTCGTGCGGCCCTGGCCGGGAAGGCACCGGCCGGCCCACGGCACGGCGGACGCCGCGGCCCGCGCCTGCCGGTCGGGCCGGCCGCTCGGGTCGGACCGGGACAACAGAGGGCGCCGCGGCGGACCTGACGGTTCGCCGCGGCGCCCTCACGCCGTGCGGGTTCTAGACCAGCAGCAGTCCTCCGCACCGCTCGGCGCCCTCCTTCATCGCGATGAGGTTCGCGACGACGTAGGAGATGTTGTTCCGGGAGTGCCACTCGCTGGGGAAGTACGTCACCAGGCGCGAGGACTGGAACCTGGCCTGGATCTCGGGCACGAAGGTGCGGTACTGGTTGTCCGTGTAGTACCAGAACGAGTTCTCGTTGTAGTAGGCGACGTGGGTCGGGTCCTGGTACGCGCCGCGGCCGTCGGAGCTGGGCGTCATGGTGAGGAGCATTCCACCGGGCGCCAGCAGCCGGTACAGCTCGTTGATCAGCGGCACCTTCGCGGGCACGTGCTCCAGGAAGTCCACCGCCCGCATCAGGCCGACGGAGTTGTCGGGCAGGTCCAGCCTCCCGGGCAGGGTAGCGACGATGTCGACGCCCTCCCCCGGGTACTGGTCCACACCCAGGTAGCCCGGCGGCTTGCGGTGGGCCGCGCCGAGGTCCAGAGCGAGCAGTCCGCGACGCCCGCTCCAGGCCAGGGCGTTGGCCTCGATGTACTTGTCGTAGAGGGCTACCGTCTCTCGCTGGATGTGGGCGTTGATCTCCGGGTCGCGCTGGGTGTTCGCCGGGTGCATCCGCTGGAGGTACAGGCAGCGGTCGATGTGGTGGAAGTCGCCGACGTGGAACAGCCGGCACATCAGGTCCTGGTCGTCCAGCACGGTGCGGGAGGCGTCGTACCCGCCGGCCTTCTCGTAGCTCTCCTTGCGGAACGCCCGCACGTGGTTCGGCGCGTACCAGATGTAGGAGACGTTGTGCGGCGTGGGCTCCATGGAGACGGCCTGGAGCAGTTTGCGCCCGTCGACCCGCACGTCCTCGAACTTCCAGCCGTGGGCCTCGTTGAAGCGGGAGTTGTCGCGCTTGCCGTCCTCGGTGATCTGGGCGGTGTTGCTGTAGACGAGGACTGCGTCGGGGTGTGCGTCGAACGCCTTGCCCAACTCGGCCAGACAGGCCTTCGCCAGGAGGTCGTCGTGGTCGAGTTCGACAAGGATCTCCCCGCGGGCCAGCTCGCAGGCCCTGCGCTTGGCCGCCCCGACGCCGCTGATGCTGTCCGCGATCTCCACGCGGACCCGGTCGTCCTCCTGCTCGGGCCGCCACCTGGCGCCGTTGTTGAGCAGGACGATCCACTCCCAGTCCGCGCGGGTCTGCGCCTGGAGGGTCTTGAGGCACTCATCGAGGAAGCGGGGCTGGTGGCTGGGGGTGAAGACGGAGAACCTCGGTGTCGCAGTCGACGTCATCTGGTGGCACCTGCCTGACTCGATGTCGGTGTGGGGCTTACCTTGTCCCGGAACTCCTCCGGGACCGCGGAGTGCAGTGAGGGATCGGCCGCGACGGCGCGACCGAACTCCTCCTCGGCCTCGTCGTCGCGGTCCTTCTGGGCCAGGATCAGACCGAGTTGGAGATGGGCCGTGGCGGCCCTTGGCGTGGCGGCGATGGCGCGTCGCAGGAGTCCGACGGCCTGGCCGGGGTCGCTCGGCTTCAGCAGGACCGCCTTGTTGTAGAGGGCCGAGGCGTACTTCGGGTCGATCTTCAGCGCCTCGTCGTAGGCCTTACGGGCGTCACCGGCCCTGCCTTCCTGCTGGGCGACGACCCCGAGGTCGTACCAGGCGACCTTGTTGTGCGGATCGAGCTCCAGCACGCGCCGGAAGGTCCGGGTCGCCCCGACGTAATCGCGGTACTGCACCTGGAGGTTGCCCGCTTGCAGAAGCGTGGCCGCCTCTTGCGCCTTGTGGCCCTGCGCGGCCTTGGATTCCGGGGCGGTCGCGGTCGTCGAGTGGGACGTGATCGCCCAGGAGGTCACCCCGGTGGCAACTGTGCCCAGACCGACGAGCGTCACCCACAATCTCCTACGTTTCACTTTGTCACATTTCGTGGAATAGTGAGGGACGGACAGGGGTGGCTCGCCTCGCACGGCCGGAACCGGAGGGCGGGTCCTGTCGGTGCCGACGGGCTGGAGTCCGAACCACCGTCATGTGCGCCGACGTTACGAGGCCGGAATGTCGACGTCGCCGTTCGGCAGGCGTGTGGGGCGTACAGACCACTCGAATGTACGCAGGAAAGCCGGCGCCGCGGGTGCGCGGACGGGGGCCGATGAAGAGACCCCCTGATCGGAGCTGGTGGGCGCTGGTGTTCTGCGCCTGAAATCCGGCGGCAGAAGCGGGCGGGGGATTCGAGGATCTCTCGGCTGAATCGTGATCGTAGTCGGGCGTGTTGTCCTTCTGTCGATTGATCCGACATGAATCATTTCTATCGGTGTTCCGGTATCACCCACGCGAATGACATTCGCGATCCGCCCCAAGGAGCCCTGATGCGTCCGAGCATCTCTCGTACCGCCCCCGTCTTCATGGGACTCGCCCCCGTCGCCCTTGGCGTCATTACGCCTCCCGCCGCCGCGCAAGCTGCCACACCGGGTCCGGACCCACTCGGTGTGGCGCGGTCTGCTGCGGCGCCTACCGGCCCAGTGCTCGGCAAGCGCTCCGCCGAGGCAAGCAGAATCACTCGTGCCGTCGGCCGGCCGCGGATCGTGAACGTGACCAGTCGGGTGGCGGCATCATCAACGCCAGCGGCTCGGTGACGCGGATCGCCGGTCGAGTCACCGGTAACCGACCCAACAACTGCGGGAGCCCCAGCACCGTACCCGGCTGTTCCTGGTGCTGTGACCGGAAAGGTTCACCGGCTCGCGGCGCCCGGTGCGGCTCCCCCCTGCTCTTCGCCCAGGGGGGAGCCCAGCCGCGTTGTCGCATCACCCGAGTACAGCAGTACACGGGCGGTGCTCCGCCTTGCGATGCTCCCCCACTGCCTCGACGGCGTGGGAGGCACCCCCATCACCGGACGCCGCGAGCTTTCCGGCAAACCTTTCCGGTCACAGCACTAGCCGGCGGGGCTCAGCTTCCGCGGCCCACCCAGCGCGGTCGCGTGCGCGTCCATCTGCTCGGCCGCCAGGATCGCCGCCGCGGTGTCCGCCCGGGAGGCGGCGACGACGAGCGCGCGGCCGGCGAGCGCGTGGGCCCGCTGGTGCAGTGCCGACGGTTCGCGGGCTCCGGTAACCGACGTGCGGGCCGGACCGTGGCCGCCGCCCAGCCGGGCCACCTGCTCGGTCAGCCGCCCGGCCGCGTGGTCCAGGTCGGCGGACGGGGTCAGTGCCCGCAGCTCGTCCGTGACGGCGAGCAGCGCCGCGAGATGGCCCGCGAGCTGGATGTCCAGCTCCTCCTCGCGGGAGCGGTGGGGGAAGTCGGAGGTGGTGCCGGCCATCGGGCCCTGGACGGACCTGCCGGAGGGCCCGGTGCGGTTCGGTTCGTACATGGGATGGCCTCCTGTGCTCTGACAGAAGACATCCTAGCTTAGAACGCGTCTAAAGTTGAGGCCGTTCGCGGAATTGGTCCGTACGGGCACCGAACGTGAACGTCAGGACTGGCCGTAGCCGTCCAGGAAGGTGCCGATCCGGCCCACCGCGTCGCGCAGGTCGCCGACCGAGGGCAGGGTGACGACCCGGAAGTGATCCGGCTCGGGCCAGTTGAAGCCCGTGCCCTGGACGACCATGATCTTCTCTCGGCGCAGCAGGTCCAGGACCATCTGCCGGTCGTCCCTGATCTTGAAGACCGCGGGGTCGAGGCGCGGGAACAGGTACAGCGCCCCCTTCGGCCGTACGCAGCTCACGCCCGGGATCTGCGTGAGCAGCTCGTAGGCGACGTCCATCTGCTCCTTCAGCCGTCCGCCCGGCAGGAGCAGGTCGCCGATGCTCTGCCGCCCGCTGAGCGCGGCCACCACGCCGTGCTGACCCGGCATGTTCGCGCACAGGCGCATGTTCGCCAGGATCGTCAGGCCCTCGAGGTAGGAGTCGGCGTGCGCGCGGGGGCCGGATACGGACATCCAGCCGACCCGGTAGCCGGCCACCCGGTACGCCTTGGACATGCCGTTGAACGTCAGGGTCAGCAGGTCCGGCGCGACCGACGCGGTCGGGGTGTGCGTGGCGCCGTCGTAGAGGATCTTGTCGTAGATCTCGTCGGAGCAGACCAGCAGGTTGCGCCGGCGGGCGATGTCGGTCAGCCCCTTGAGCACCGCCCGGTCGTAGACCGCGCCGGTGGGGTTGTTGGGGTTGATGATGACGATCGCCTTGGTGCGGTCGGTGACCTTGCGTTCCACGTCGGCGAGGTCGGGCATCCAGTCGGACTGCTCGTCGCAGCGGTAGTGGACGGCGGTGCCGCCGGACAGGGAGACCGCGGCCGTCCACAGGGGGTAGTCCGGCGCCGGTACGAGGACTTCGTCGCCGTCGTCCAGCAGGCCCTGCATGGCCATGACGATCAGCTCGGAGACGCCGTTGCCGATGAAGACGTGCTCGACGTCCGTCTCGATACCGAGGGTCTGGTTGTGCATGACGACCGCGCGCCGGGCGGCCAGCAGGCCCTTGGCGTCGCCGTAGCCGTGGGCCGTGGAGACGTTGCGGAGGATGTCCTCCAGGATCTCCGGCGGGCACTCGAAGCCGAACGCGGCCGGGTTGCCCGTGTTCAGCTTCAGGATGCGGTGACCCGCCGCCTCCAGCCGCATCGCCTCCTCGAGTACGGGGCCCCGGATCTCGTAACAGACGTTGGCGAGCTTCGTGGACTGGATCACCTGCATGTCCGCGAGCTTACGGCCGTGCGGTGCCGCGGAGGGCGTGTTTTCCACCACGTGAGACAGGTGTTTTGATCATTTTTGACGCTGAAGGCGTAGCTTGAAACGTCTCGCCATGAGTTGGCAGGTATGCGGCCGCGGTCCGGTCACTTGTGGTGGCGCAGCAGTACGTAGCCGTCCTGGACCGCCACCAGGTCGTATCCGTTGCCGCGTTCCGCTGTCAGACGCTGCTGTTCGGCCTCGACGCTCAGCGGGGCGCCCACCCATCCTCGCGCACCGTCCGGAACCCAGGTGTCCACCATGATCCACTGGGGGTTGGGGCGGTTGCCCTCGGCGCCGTAGACGCCGACGCTCGTGCGGTCGGTCAGTTGGGGCACCAGATGGTCGGACGCCTGGACCGTGGCACCGTCGGGGATGGAGTCCATCAGGCGACGGGCGACGGCGACCCGCGGATCGGTCCGCCAGGTGTCCGGCCGGAACAGCTGGAACAGCGGGAAGGCGGGGAGGACGGCGACGGTGATCGCGGCGGAGCCCGCGAGGTAGCGGCGCAGGCTGGGCCCGCTCGTCCCGCGCCGCACCAGGGCGTCGACGAACGCCGCGAACACGACCGGCATCAGCACGAGCGAGTAGTGGTTTCCGGTCCCCCAGTGGAGGCCGTTGTTGGACGCGAAGCGCCACACCAGGGTCGGCACGGCGACCCACGCCAGGGGCGACCGCAACGCCAGGAACAGGGTGGGGGCGAGCACCAGGAGGAGTGTCGTCACCTTCGTCTGCGGGATGACGAGGCCGATCGTGCCCCGGTGGAGCAGGTCCAGCAGGCCGCCGCCGGCACCGCTTCCGGCCGTTCCGGGGGCGCCGGGGGAGTCCTGCACCAGGGACCAGTAGGCGAAGGACCCGCTCGGGCTGAACGCCGGCAGAATCACGAAGAGCGCGAGTGCCGCCCCGGCGAGACCGACCGCGGCAGCGAACAGTCCGAGCCTGCGGTTGCCGCGCCGGGCGATGACGAGACCGATGGCGAGAACCGTGAACCCGAGGTCCTCCTTCACCATCAGGAGCGGCAGGGCCCAGCACGCCGCGGCGACGAGCCGGTCGTTGCCCAGGGCGGTGAGCGAGAGGGTCAGGAGCGGTGCGGCGAAGGCGACTTCGTGGAAGTCGTAGCCGACCGCGCCGGCGACTCCCCAGGACAGTCCGTAGCAGGCACCGATCACCGCGGCGGCCTGAACGCCGAGGGTGCGACGCACCCAGAGGGCGAGCGGGACCACGCTCACGGCGATCAGAGCGGCCTGCACGACGAGGAGTGTTTCCGCTCCCTGCCACACCCAGTAGAAGGGCGCCACCAGCGCCAGGACGGGCGAGAAGTGGTCGCCCAGGGCGGGGAAGCCCGGCCCCTTCACCTCCGAGACCGGCAGGTGCCCTTCCGCGTAGGAGCGGACGACCTGCTCGAAGACTCCTAGGTCGTAGCTGCTGGTGATCATCCGATGGTGGAGGCGCAGTGACAGCGCCGCGTACATCACGAACAGCGTTCCCGCCATCGCCCAGATCCACCAGGTGCCGGCGAAGTGGCCTGAGTGCGGCGATTCGGCCGCCGCCCGCTTCCTGGACGGCGACTGCGTGGGGACCGCTGCGCTTTCGGTGGACTGCGCCTGCATCGAGAGCCCTTCGGAGAGCCGGGAATGGCAGCCATCAAGATGCCAGCCGTATGCGCAATTCGACTGTGACGCGGCGTCGGCCAAACTCCCGCGTGTTCAGAATCCGCCGAACGGCCGCACGGCAGGGCGGTGCGGCCCCTTCGCCGACCCCGCCGACGCTCGGCGCGCCCCGTCTTCCGCCGACCGCAACCGGCTTCTTGTGGCCGCGCCCTCGCAACCTCACAATGCACATGACAAGACAGGCGACCGGAAGATCTCCGGTCGCTCATGTCTGAAGAGGGGACCCCCACAAATGAACAAGCCTCTCCTTGCCGCGCTCGCGACCCTGGTGATCACCGGGGCGGGCATGGCACCCGCGGCCGCCACCACGCAGACCCCCGGCGCGGCGTCGGCCCCCGCGCTGGCGGCCGTCGACTTCGCCGGCACCGTCGCGCTGAGCAACTGCTCCGGTTCGGTCGTGCGCCTCCCCGCCTCCGCGGACAGCGACCCGGCGCTCGTGCTGAGCAACGGCCACTGCCTGGAGACCGGCTTCCCGGCGCCCGGCAAGGTCGTCGTGGGCCAGTCGTCCAGCCGCACCTTCGGCCTGCTGAACTCGGCCGGCACCCAGGTCGCGACGCTCCGGGCGAACAAGGTCGTCTACTCGACCATGACCGACACGGACGTCACGATCTACCAGCTCACCAGCACCTACGCGCAGATCAAGAACTCCTACGGCATCAACGCGCTGACCCTGAGCGACACCCACCCGGTCGCCGGCACCGCCATCAAGGTGGTCTCCGGCTACTGGAAGCGGATCTACAGCTGCAACATCGACGGCTTCGTCTACCGCCTGAAGGAGGGCGACTGGACCTGGAAGGACTCGGTCCGCTACACCTCCGCCTGCAACACGATCGGCGGCACGTCCGGTTCGCCCGTCGTCGACACCGCCACCGGCAAGGTCGTCGCCGTCAACAACACCGGCAACGAGAGCGGCGGCCGCTGCACCGTGAACAACCCGTGCGAGGTCGACGCGAACGGCACCGTCACCGTACGGCAGGGCATCAACTACGCCGAGCAGACCTACCAGATCCCCGCCTGCTTCGGCGCCGGCAACCAGCTCGACCTGAACAGGAGCGGCTGCGTCCTGCCCAAGCCCTGACCGGGAAAGCACCGGGAAGGCACAGCGCGGGGCGGGCGGTCGTGGCTCAGGTCCGGCGTACCGCCCGTCCCGCCAGCACGTCCGTGCGCCGTCCGTCCTCGATCACGAACCGGCCGTCGATCAGGACGTAAGGAATCCCCGCCGGCAGCGCGCGAGGCCGGTCGAAGGTGGCGCCCGGGGCGACCGTGGCCGGGTCGAACAGGACCAGGTCGGCCCGGTACCCCTCGCGGACCACGCCCCGGTCCGGCAGCCGCAGCCGGGCCGCAGGGCGCCCGGTGAGGTGCGCGACGCACTCCTCCAGCGACAGCACGCCCAACTCCCTCACGTACCGGCCGAGATACCGCGGGAAGGTGCCGTAGGCCCGCGGATGCGGCTTGGTGCCCCGCAGGATCCCGTCGGAGCCGCCGGTGTGCACGCGGTGGCGCATGATCGCCCGGACGTTCTCCTCGTGGCCGACGTGCTGCAGGACCGTCGTGCCCAGCCGGTCCTCCAGCAGCAGCCGCCGGGCGGTGGTCCAGGGCTCCTCGCCGCGCCGGGCCGCCGCATCCCGGACCGTCAGGCCGGTGTACTCGGTGAGCTCCGGGACGGTGACCCCGGAGATCTCGACCGTCTCCCACTCCACCGGGACCCCGTGGCAGCCGTCCGAGCCCGTCACCTCCAGGTCGTGGCGTATCCGCTCCGCGGTGCCCTCGTCGGACAGCCGGCCGAGGACCGCCTCCGGACCGCCCTCGCCCGCCCAGCTCGGCAGCAGGGCCACCAGGGTGGTGCAGCCGGGGGTGTAGGGGTAGGTGTCCAGGGTGATGTCGGCGCCGGCGTCGAGCGCCTCGTCCAGGAGGGCCAGCAGTGCGCCGGCGCGGCCCTCGTTCGGGCCGAAGTTCATCGTGGCGTGCGCCAGGTGCAGCGGGCAGTCCGCCTCGCGCGCGACCCGCACCGTCTCCGCGTACGCGTCGAGGGCTCCGGCGCCGTAACTGCGGTGGTGCGGGCAGTAGTAGCCGCCGTGCGCCGCCACCACCCGGCACAGCTGGGTCAGTTCGGCGTCGTCCGCGTACATCCCGGGGGTGTAGGTCAGCCCGGAGGACATGCCGACCGCGCCCTGCCGCAGGCCGTCGGCGACCAACCGCCGCATACGGTCCAGCTCCCCGGGCGTGGCCGCGCGGTCCTCCCAGCCGACGGCGAGCGCGCGGACCGTGCCCTGCGGAACCAGATAGGCGGCGTTGACGGCGATGCCCTCGCCGCCGAAGCCGTGGTCGAGCCGGTCCAGGTACTCGCCCACCGAACGCCAGGTGAAGTCGATGTCGTCGCCGTCGCCGTTCCAGCCGATGATCGCCCGGCGCACCTCGGCGAGGGTGCGGTCGTCGACCGGCGCGTAGGACAGCCCGTCCTGCCCGAGCACCTCCAGCGTGACGCCCTGCGCGGCCTTCGCGCTGTGGTCGGGGTCGCGCAGGAGGGCGAGGTCGCTGTGGGCGTGCATGTCGATGAAGCCCGGGGCGAGCACCAGGCCCTCCGCGTCCAGCTCCCGCCGCGCCCGCGGCCGCTGGCAGCCGGCCGCCGCGGCCTCCTTCACGACCGAGACGATCCTGCCGTCCTTGACGGCCACGTCGGCGCGGTAGGAAGGGGCCCCGGTGCCGTCGGCGACGTCCGCGTCCCGGATGGCCAGATCGGCGTAGTCGGCGAGCTCCACCGGATCCATGGCGGCGCCTTTCGCAGCTCCTAGAAGAACGTACGGACGTAGTCGACGACGGTACCGTCCGCCTCGGCCACCGGGATGAGCGGCCACTTGTCGAAGGACGTGCACGGGTGCGAGAGCCCCAGGCCGACCCAGTCGCCGACCTCCAGCTCCGCGCCGGGGGCGGTGCTCAGCCAGGCATGCTGGTCGGACAGGCGGGTGACCTCGATCCCCGTCGCCGGGCGTTCGACGCCGTCCCGGCGCACCACCTGGGCGGAGGGCAGGTCGAGGTCGTGGGCCGCGTCCCGCTTGCCCGCGTTGACGAAGGCCTGTTCCGGGGTGGGGCGGGAGACCACCTGCGCCCAGAGGCGGAAGGCGGGCTCCAGGGCGCCCTCCTCGGGAACGCGGTTGAAAGGCGTGACCTTGCGGTAGTGCCCGTCGTCGTGCGAGACGTACGCGCCGGAGCGCAGCAACTTCAGTACCGGCATGGAGAGTTCGGGGATGCCGGCGAACACCTCGGCCACCGAGTCGAACCAGGCGCTGCCGCCCGCGCTCACCACGATCTCCTCGGCCTGCCCGAACCGCCCCGCCTTGTCGAGGTCCACGGCCAGGGCGACGAGCCGGGTCAGCCACGCCCGCACCCGCTCCGGGTCCGCCTGCGGCACCTCGCCCTCGTAACCGGCGACCCCGACCAGACGCAGGGTGTCCGTGGCCGCCACCGCGTCGGCGACCGCCAGGCACTCGGCCTCCGTGCGCACGCCGGTCCGCGCGCCCTCACCGGCTCCCAGTTCGACGACCACGTCCACCGGGCGGGTGGCCCCCTCCAGGGCCGCGTCCATCAGCTCCACGCCGCGCACGGAGTCGGCGTAGCAGATGAAACGGAAGGACGGATCGGCGGCAAGCTCGGTGGCGACCCAGCGCAGGGCCGCCGGGTCCACCAGCTCGTTGGCGAGGAAGACCCGGCGGATGCCGAACGCCCGGGCCACGCGCACCTGGTGCGGCACGGCCAGCGTGATGCCCCAGGCACCGTGCTCCAGCTGGCGGTGGAAGAGCTGCGGCGCCATGGAGGTCTTGCCGTGCGGGGCGAAGGCGAGGCCGTGGCGGGTCGCGTAGGTCTCCATCAGCCTCAGGTTGTGCTCCAGGCGCTCGGCGGAGAGGGCGAGCACGGGCGTGGCGAAGCCGTCGGTGAAGAGGTTGCGGCGCTGGGCGGTCAGCTCGCCGACGGTCAGACCGTCCGCGTCCGGCGGGAGGCCCTTGAAACGGTGGTCGACCCGTTCCTCGGCCAGCCGGGCGAGGGCTTCCGTGCTCATCGAGCCTCCTTCGAGACCGTTGCAAAATGTGCAATGGTCATTGCGTACAGTGCTCACCGGTGTCTAGCATCCCGCCGGAGCCGGGTCAACGCCAGAGCCGCGGAACCGATGAGGGACCGGGAGCCGCCCCTTCCGGCCGGACGACGGGCACCGGGCAGGGCCCAGGAGGCCGAGGAGGAGGTACGCACGCCGTGAGCCAGACCGTCGACCGGGCACTGAGCATCCTGCCGCTGCTCGCCGAGGGCCCCGCCGACCTCGGGCGGGTCGCCGACCGCCTCGGCGTCCACAAGTCCACCGCGCTGCGGCTGCTGCGCACCCTCCATCAGCACGGGCTCGTCCACCGCCAGTCCGACCAGCGCTACCGCCTCGGCGCCCGGCTCTTCGCCCTCGCCCAGGAGGCGATGGAGAGCCTCGACGTGCGCGAGATCGCCCATCCCCACCTGCTGCGCCTGAACGAGCAGTGCGGGCACACCGTGCACCTCGCCGTCCTCGAGGACGGAGAGGTGCTCTACATCGACAAGGTGGACAGCCGCTACCCGGTGCGCATGTACTCCCGGATCGGCAGACCCGTCGCCATCACCGTCGCGGCCGTGGCCAAGCTGCTGCTCGCAGACCTGCCCGGGGCCGAGCGGCGCGCGGTCGCCCAGAGACTCGAATACCCGCTGTACACGGCCCGTTCGACACCGAACGCCGCC
Source organism: Streptomyces sp. NPDC087787 (assembly GCF_044743035.1). NCBI lineage: Bacteria > Bacillati > Actinomycetota > Actinomycetes > Kitasatosporales > Streptomycetaceae > Streptomyces > Streptomyces sp. NPDC087787. The sequence continues at coordinate 106,320 of NZ_JBIUVQ010000021.1, read as the reverse complement.
GCCTTCCTGACGGAGCTGGCGACGGTGCGCGAACAGGGCTGGGCCGCCGACCTCGGCGGCCACGAGGAGTCCATCAACTGCGTCGCGGCTCCCATCCGCGGCGCCGACGGCCGGGTGGCCGCCGCGATGTCGGTCTCCGCGCCGAACGTCGTCGTCACCGCCGACGAACTCCTCGCCCTGCTCCCGCTGGTGCGCCGTGCCGCGGACGCCGTCAGCGACGAGTTCTCCGGCAGGAACCCGGTGAAGGACCCCGTATGAAGGACCCCGTATGAAGGACATGAAGGACCTCGTATGAGCGACACGACGGCCAAGACCGCCCTCACCCCCGCGACCCACACCACCCCGCCCGCGAAGTTCTCCCACGGGGTGCGCAAGGGCAACATCCTCCAGGTCGCCGGCCAGGTCGGCTTCCTGCCCGCCGAGGAGGGCAAGGCGCCCGCACCGGCCGGCCCGACCCTGCGCGAGCAGACCCTGCAGACCCTCGCCAACGTCAAGGCGATCCTGGAGGAGGGCGGCGCGACCTGGGACGACGTGATGATGATCCGCGTCTACCTCACGGACGTGGACCACTTCGCCGAGATGAACGACCTGTACAACGCGTACTTCGAGGAGCAGGGCCTCACCCAGCCGCCCGCCGCCCGCACCACCGTCTACGTCGGCCTGCCCGCGGGCCTGCTCATCGAGATCGACGCGCTCGCCGTGCTCGGCTGACGCGTCTTGGCCATCTTCGTATAACGAAGTCGGGGCTGGCTGTGTCCGGCACAGGTTCGTCGACCATACTGCCCGCTGTGGAGCAGCGCATAGGTTCGAGCAGCCAGCCCCTGAAGGCCGAGCCCGTGAAGGGTGCCGGGTTCGACCCGGCCCACATCCCCGGGCTCACCGCACCCGTGACGGCGGAACCGGAGGACGCCCCGCCGCCGCAGGCCGGGCAGCCGCCGGCCGCGGAGACGGTCGCGGACGACGCCGGGACCGCCGGGGAGGCGGAACGGCCGGAGGAGAAGCATCCGGAGGAGAAGAGTCCGGAGGAGAAGCGTCCGAAGGAGAAGCGTCCGGAGGAGAAGCGGGAGGAGGTCGTCGACGGTCCCGTCTTCGAGGCCGCCGACCGCCGGGCCCGCATCGTCGCCGATCACAACGGCGTGCGCCTTCATCTGGACGACCAGGAGTGCGAGTTCCGCTGGGACGAGATCGGCGCCGTCGAGACGGAGACCTCCCGTTTCGGCAAGCTGTTCACCATCACCGTGCACACCCCCGAACGGCGCTGGTACCCCATCGAGATCGAGGCCCCGGCCAGGGCGAGCTTCACCGAGTGGGAGACGCGGCTGGACGCGGTCCTGGACACGTACTTCGACGACGGCGCGGCGGACGAGGACGCCGCCGCCGCGGACGCCGCCGAGGACGACGCCGACAAGGGCGCCGTCCCTGAGAAGGACACCGCCGTCGGGAAGGCCACGGCGGACGAGCCGCCCGCCGACGACGCCTGATCCCGTCCCCGGCGGTACCGGGCCCAGTGGTACCAAGCAGCACCGGGCCCGGTACCCAGCCGGTGATCAGTCCTGCGGATGCCACTTCGGGTCGGTGGCGATCGCCTCCAGTTGCTTCATGGTGAGCACGGGGGTCTTGCGGGTCGCCGGGGATTCCTGCGTCCCGGAGTTGAAGGCGCTGATCACCACGCGCCGTCCGTCGGGCCGGATGGTGTCCACGCTCCACCAGACGATCCCGGGAACGCCCTTCTCGCCGGGCTGCTGGTGTGTGGCGACCTTGGTGCCGTCCGGCAGGACCTTGGCGTCCGGACCGAACAGCTGCTTCTCCACGTCCCGCATGTCCGGCTGGACGTTGACCTGCACCAGGCTCGCGCCCCTGCCGTCGTCCAGGACGACGTAACCGAAGTCGTCGTCGTGCGGACCGCTCTTGCGGACGATCTTGATCCCGTGCGGTACAAGTCGGCTGAGAGTCGCCGAGACCGAGCCGCCGGGGGTGACCGGCCCAGTGTCCGGCTCGGCCGCCGAACGGGCGTCGACGGGCATAGCGTCGGCGGCCGCGCGCAACTCGGGTGCGGTGGCGAGTGCCTTCAACCGGTCGAGGTCGAGGGGCGGTTGTGCCCGGGTGGCGGGCGAGCTCGGTTCACCGGTGCTGTTCCACTCCTGCACGCCGACGTACCCGCCCGCCGGGGTCATGAGTTCGGCGCTCCACAGCTTCCTGTCGCTGTGGCTCTTCGGAGACTCGTACCGCTTCAGGAGCATGAGGACGGAGCCGTCGGAGAGCTTCGTGGAGGTGCAGGTGTCGTAGACGATGAACATCGTGTCGGGGCACTGGGCTGCCTGGCGGGCCTCCACGCTCCCGGGCTTCACACGGTTGAGGGTCACGGCGACGGCGGCCTTGCCTCCGCCGTCGTCGTACACGACCCGGGCCCGGGGCCTGTCATCCGTGCCGTCCTCCCTGTTGTCGCTGATCCGCCCCTCGGGCAGCAGCTTTTCGAGAGTGCGGAGGAGTTCTTCGCCGGACATGACGTGCGCGGCGGTCCCGGCGGGGGTGTGGGTGGGGCCGGGGGTGGCCCGCGCCACCGGGGCGGCGGCCGCGGACCGCTGTCGTACGGCGTCCTGCTGGCCGGCGGGAAGGAGCAGGGTCCCGCCCAGTCCGACGAGCGCCACCGCGGCGGCACCGCCCACGACGGCGGCCCGTCGTCGCGAGCGCAGCCGCCGCCCGTGTGTTTCGCCGCGGGCGGCCAGCATCTGCTGGTCCGTTCCGAACTCGGTGCCGGTGTCCCGCAGGACGTCGGCGAGCCGCTTTTCGAAGGGGTCGTGGTCTGCATCAGGCATGGCGAACCGCCGTTTCCGCAAGGGTGGTTGTTGGTCCGGTCGGGGTGGGGCAGGTCAGTGGCTCGCGTACTCGGCGAGCGAGTCGCCGAGCAGCACGCGCAGCCGGGCCAGCGCGCGGACGCAGCGGGTCCGGACGGCGGCCGAGCTGGCGTTCAACGCGGTCGCCGTCTCCTCGACGCTGCGGTCCTCCCAGTAGCGCAGTACGACCACCGCCCGGTCCTTGGGCGGCAGTTGTCCGAGCGCCTCCAGGAGGGTGAGCCGCAGCGGTGCGTCGCCGCCCGTCCGCGGCTCGGGCATCTCGGGGAGGACATCGGTGGCGCGTTCCCTGCGGCTGCTGTGGCGGCGCCGGTGGGCGAGGAACACGCGGGTGAGGACGGTCTGGGCGTACGCGGCCGGGTTGTCGGCGCGGGAGATCCGGCCCCAGCGGAGGTAGACCCGGCCGAGCGTCTCCTGGACGAGGTCCTCGGCGAGATGGGTGTCACCTCCGGCGAGGAGACAGGCCGACCGGTACAGATGCCCGGCGCGTGTCACCGCGAACTCCTGGTACTCCTCAGTCCAGTTGCTCCGGCCCTGCCTCATGTGCCCTCCTTGTGTCCCCGTGCGCTCCGTGGTCCCCCGGTCGCGCCCCCACCTCATTGATGCGGTGGACCCACCGGAATGTTTCACGGGACTTCCGCCGCAGGGCGAAAACGCCGAACGGCTGCCGCCGCGCCCCCGGTGAGGGCGTGGCGACAGCCGTGGACGGGGTCCGCCGGGTGTCAGGGCAGGGCGTGGACGTGCGGGCCCACGGTGTTCGACCAGGCGTTGCCCGCCGTCGCGTCCCAGTTGGTGGACCAGGTCATGGCGCCGCGCAGGGCCGGGTAGGTCTTCGAGGGCTTGAAGGAACCGCAGTTGGTGCCCTTGGCCAGGCAGTCCAGGGCGTTGTTCACCACCGTCGGCGAGACATAGCCGCTGCCGGCGCCCCTCGTGGAGGCCGGGACGCCCAGGCCGACCTGGGACGGGGCGAGGCCGCTCTCCAGCTGGATGCAGGCGAGGGCGGTGAGGAAGTCCACCGAGCCCTGGCTGTAGACCTTGCCGTCGCAGCCCAGCATCGAACCGCTGTTGTAGTACTGGGTGTTGACGACCGTGAGGATGTCCTTGACGTTCAGCGCGGTCTGGAAGTAACCGGCCGACGTGGACTGCATGTCGATGGTCTGCGGGGCCATCGTGAGGATCAGCGACGAGCCCGCCTTGCCGGACAGGGCGCGCAGGGCCTGGGTCATGTAGGTGGCGTTCAGGCCGTTCTCCAGGTCGATGTCGACGCCGTCGAAGCCGTACGTCTGCATCAGGGAGTACACCGAGTTGGCGAAGTTCGTCGCGGAGGCCGAGTCGCTCACCGAGACCGTGCCCGTCTCACCGCCGACCGAGATGACGACCTTCTTGCCGGCGGCCTGCTTGGCCTTGATGTCCGCCTTGAACTGGTCGACGGTGTAGCCGTTCAGTCCGGCCGAGTCGAGGGTGAAGCTCACCGCGCCCCGGGTGGCCGTGGCGTCGGCGAAGGCGACCGCGATGATGTCGTACTGCGACGGCACGTCCGAGATCCTCTGGACCGTGGCGCCGTTGTTGAAGTTCTGCCAGTAGCCGGTCACCGCGTGCTTCGCGAGGGTGCCGCCCCCGCCTCCGCCGGTGGACGCCGTCTTGCCCGTCACGGTGGCCGACCTCGCGGACTCGCCCGCCGTGTTCGTCGCCGTCACCTGGAAGGAGTAGGAGGTGGCGGCCGCAAGGCCGGTCACCGTCGCCGAGGTGCCGCTCACCGCGGTCACCTTCGAGCCGTCGCGGTAGACGTTGTAGCCCGTCGCGCCCGAGACCGCGTTCCAGGACAGCGACACCGACGACGACGTCGTGCCCGTCACCGCCAGGCCGCCCGGCGCGGACGGCACCTTCGGGGCCGGGTCACCGCCGCCGCCACCGTCGGGGCCGAAGACCGAGACGTCGTCGGCGTAGTACGCCGCCTGCCCGTACCAGCCGTGCAGGTACACCGACACGGAGGTCGTCGAGGAGCCGGTGGTGAAGGTGGTCGAGAGCTGCTTCCAGCCCGCCGAGTCCGGCGTCCAGGTGGAGACGTCGGTGGTGCCCGTGCCGGTCGCGCCCAGGTAGGTGTACCCGCCCTGCACCCAGGCGCTCAGCGTGTACGTCGAGTTGGGCTTGACCGCGACCGTCTGGGTGCACTGGGCGTTGTCCAGCCCGGCCGGGGTGCCCTTCAGCGCGGCGGAGCCGCCGTGCACGGGGGAGGAGACGGTCGTACCGCTGCCTGCCGAGCAGGTCCAGTTGCTCAGACCCGACTCGAAGCCGGCGTTCATGGCGTTGTTGACGTCCGCCGCCGATGCCTGGCCGGCGCCGGCGAAGGAGAGGGCGAGAGCGGCGGTGACGGCTCCCGACCACAGGCGCAGCCGTCGTCCTGCGGGTCTGGGCATGCCTGGTACGCGGTCCACTGGGGCCTCCGGTGGGGGAGAGGGGGAGACGGGAGGGCAGGACAAGCGGTGGCCACCGCCCTGGTCGTACAAGTTGGTCCAGACCATTTGGCTTGTCAAGAGGTCCAGACCAAAGTCGTCCCCGGCTCAACACCCCTGTACGGCACTCCCGTTACGCCTGCATCTCCTCCCGCCACCGCTCGAGGAGCAGGCCCAGCGCGCACCCCGCCAGCAGCACGCCCGTCGACATCCACAGTGCCGGAGACGACAGCCCGGCCCGCTCCCAGCGCAGCGACAGCGTCAGCAGCTGCGCCGCCGCCGGCACCGCGCACGCCGCCACCACGTGCCGCGCCGGGATCTCCCGCCCGGGGGCCGGATGGGCCCGCGCGGCCGCCCAGGTCGCCAGCACGACGCACACCAGGTTCGGCAGATGGACCAGGGCCAGCGCCGCGCCGAAGGAGCCCACGCCCCGCGGGCCGACCAGATTCCCGTACAGCAGCGTCATCTGCACGTACTCGGTGGCGACGAGCACCACCACGCCCACCGCCCAGGCCCGGACCATCGGCAGCACGGGAGCCGTACCCCCCACCGCTAGCGCACCCGCACCGAGTCGATGATCCCGCGTAGGTCCGCGGCCGACAGCACGCCCCGCGCCGCGTCGATCCGGACCGCGAAGGTCCGGCCGGCCGAGTCCAGGCCCGTCAGGATCACGCCACGGACCGGCGTGCCCTTGGGCGGGTCGCCGTCCTCGCCGGTCGAGTCGAAGGAGAAGTCGATCCGCCTGGCCCGGTCCGTGCCCGCCAGCTTCACGTCCTTCTCGCCCTCCACCTTCGCGCCCATCCGGATCCCGGCCTCCGCGGCGATGGCGGCCTGCTCTGCGGAGTCGGCACGGGTGAAGTCCAGTTGCACGGTGATGACCGAGACCGTCCGCCCGGACTCCTCGCGCACGGCCGCCGCCGCGTTGTACTTGCCGCGCTCGGCGGCGCTCTGCTCGACGTACCCGTCGGGGCCCGCGGGATACGACACCGAGACACCCTTCGTGTTCAGCGTCTTCCAGCCGTCCGGCACGGAGGCGGAGTCCGCGTCGCCCCTGCCGCAGCCCGTGAGGGCGGCCGCGGCGGCGAGCAGGCCCGCGATCAGCAGTCGTGTCCTCATCGGCGAACCAGCCCTCCAGTCGGCGAGATCACTTGGCACAGTAGCTGTAGGGGACGTAGGAGCGGCGGTCTCCGTCCGGAGCACCGAGGAACCGGGCGTCCGTGAGCGTCTCCGACTTCTGCTCGGTGCCGACCGACAGGCCGAGGCTGAGTCCGAGGTTCAGCTCGAAGCCGTACTCGGCGGCGTCCACCTGGCCCGTGTACGTCATCCTGCTGGAGCGGCCCTTGTCGAAGACCAGTCGGCCGAAGGGGTCGTCGGCGCCCGGCCGCCGGGTCGGCGCGTGGTCGTCGAACATGTACTGGAACGGCGTCACCAGCTGCTCGTTGGTGCTGCTGAGCCACTGCTCGGCGACGGCCCGGTCCTGGTCCCCGGCGGGACCGGGGTCGAAACTCAGGGCGGTCGTGACGATCTCGATGCCGGTGGAGCTGTCGGTGCCCTTCCCGCTCACCCCGCCACTGCGCTCGTCCTTGCCCGACTTGCCGTTGCCCGTGCCGAGCCTCGCGCCGTCCTTCCGGCCGCCCCGCTCGACGGTGCGGGTCATGTTGACGCCGATCAGCTTGCCGGTGGACTTGTCGTAGGTGACGGTGATGGTGCCGGTCCGGGTGGTGGAGGCCGAGGCGTCCCCCTTGAGCGGGCCCGCCTCGTAGCCCGCCCTGGCGCCGTACTCGATCGACGAGGAGTACGTGTACGACTTGGTGTTCTTGTAGGCGTTGTCGGTCCAGGTGACCTCGGGGGCGTACCGGAAGCTGCCGCCGAGCGCCGCGCTGAGCTTCTTCTCGTCGCCCGCCGAGATCTTCAGGCCCGCCGCCGCGGAGGCCTCGAGGCCCACCTTCCCGTAGGTGATCCTCCGGTTGTCGCCCAGCGCCTTCCTCACCCGGTTCTCCGTGTCCTCCTCGTCCTTGAGGGGGCCGGTGCCGAACAGGTAGAGGACGCTGTCGCCGAGGCTCGCGTCCGCGCCGCCCGGCGACTGGCGCCGCATCCGGTACATCTGGAGCTTCTCGACGTCGTCGCGGAACCGGCGCGCCTCCTCGGGGCTCTCGAACAGCCAGGTGTCGCCGTTGGTCACCTTGATCCCGGCGCCGAGCTCCACCTTGTCGGTGCCGGCCTTCCCCACCTCCAGCCCGGGCTTGAAGTCCTTCTTGGCGCTGACGGAGGCCGCGTCCGTGAAGGTCAGGTGGACCAGCTCGTCCTGCTCGTCGACCTTGCCGTCGTGGTTGACGTCCGTGTGCGCCTTGAGGTGCTGCTCCTGGAAGCCGTACTCCTTGCCGATCTCCCAGAACAGGATCTTCGCCTTGGAGCCCGCCTTGTCGCTGACCGTCGAGACCTGGCACAGCGCCGGCTCGAAGTCCGCGTCGGTCAGGGCCCGGTCGCCTTCCGGCGTGCTCGCGCCGCAGTCCGAGCCGCCGGTGACCTTGCAGATCTCGGCGGCGATCCGGTCGTGGACGGTCCGGCCGACGCCGGTGGCACCGATGCCGAGCACGACGGCGACGACGACCACGACCATGCCGAGGTACTCGGTGGCGGTCGCGCCCGAGTCGTCGTACCCGTACGTCCTGCGGCACGTCCGTCTGCCACCCCCGCGAGCCATGCGGCACCCCTCCTCGCACACCGGCAAGCGCCGTTCCGGGCGGCGAGCGTAGGTGCGGGCGATGCCGGGCGGCGTGGGTCCGCGGACCCAAACCAGGGCCCACAGTCAACGAGTTGTGTCCGGCCCATGCTTTCGGGTCGGTTCAGGATGCTCACCCTGCCCCGGTTTGAAATGACTTGTGCGAGGAGAGTTGCCGGCCAGGTACGAAATCGCTGTTCTCCGGCCACAGAGGCGTGGATACAGTGCTGAGGTAGTCACGCAGTGAGGTCAACTCGGCGTGCCGGACGACCACCGGCGGGCCGACAGGCGTCTAACGGGGAGCTGCGCGTGTCAACTGCCATTGCTGTGACAAGCGCCGACATGGCGCTGCCCGCGCAGGACGAGCGGACCGTGCCCGCCGTCGTCCTGAAGGACCTGGACCGGCAGCCGCTGGAGCAGACGCTCGACGCGATGAAGGCCTTGGTCGACCACCACGGGCACGTCGTCGTGGTGTGCTCGCACGCCGTGCCGAGCGGTGTGGAACGGCGGCTGCACACCGTCCGGTCGCTGCTGGAGAGCGACCGCATCGCCCTGTTCCGGCCCGACCTGCCGCCGCTCGGACTCCCCGTCCTCGCACGCCAGTTGCGTCAGCTCGCCTCCTGCGACCTCAGCCCCGGCGTGCTCGCCTCGGCCGGCCGGCTGCTGACCCACTACATCCACGCGGGCGCCGTCCTGTCCTCCGTCGCCCGACTCGACCGCGTACCCGTCGGTCTCAGGGCGCACGCCAAGTCCTGGGTCCCTGGCAGCCAGTTCGGCGTGATCGCCCACCCCGAACCCCAGCTCGTCCGGATCGGGCCCGAAGCCACCCTGGACGGGCCGGACTTCGGCAGCTGGATGCTGCTCGCCAAGGGCCAGCTCCAGTCCGACTGGGTCGGCTCCACCCTCGCCCCCGCGTGGAACGCGCTCGGGCTGCGCGAGGCCGGCCTGCCGGCCGAGTCCGCCACCTGGTGGGGCACCGGCAAGCTGATCGAGTTCTGCACCTACCTGCCCGACCTGTCGGTGCTCTACCAGCTGGTCACCTCGGTCCGCCAGGGTGTGTGCCACTGGTGCGGCATCGACGTCATCGGAGACCGCTGCGTCTTCTGCTCGGCCACCCCGCCCGTCCCCGAGAACCGGACACCGACCGGATGAGTCCCTGAACCTGAACCACCGGCACCACCGTCATTCGATTCCGCTCGACTTCGCCGACCGATATCCCAATGAGGTTGCACGGTTCATGAACTCCCGTCAGCGCCGCGGCGTGATACTCCTGATCCTGTCCGTCATCTGCGCCCTCGCCGCGTTCGCGGGCGTGCTCTCCGTCATCAGCGACGTCAAGTCCAAGGTCGGCCCCGAGGTCGCCGCCTACCAGCTGCGCACGGACGTCGCGCCGTACACGACGCTGAGCACGGGTCAGTTCGAGAAGGTCAAGATGCCCAAACGGTGGCTGTCGCCGAACGCCGTCACCGACCTCGCGCAGATCCAGGGCAAGATCGCGGTCACCACCCTGCGCAAGGGTTCCCTGCTGCAGAGCGACATGATCGTGAACCAGCCCGCCCTGCAACCGGGCCAGCAGGAGGTCGCCATCATGATCGACGCGGCGACCGGCGTGGCCGGCAAGATCACACCGGGCTCCACGGTCAACGTCTACGCCACCTTCGGCGGACAGCGGCAGGGCGACCCCGCCCAGTCGAAGATCATCGTGACCAACGCCAAGGTCCTCGACGTCGGGCGGATCACCGCGCTCCAGCCGAACGCCGACAACCGGGCCCAGCAGCCCACCGACGCCGTCCCGATCACCTTCGCGCTCTCCACCATCGACGCCCAGCGCATCACCTACGCCGAGTCGTTCGCCCAGCGGGTCAGGCTCGCGCTGGTCGCCCCCGGCAGCGACACCAGCGTCCCGGCCAAGGACCGGACCTACGAACTCGCGAACGACAAGTGAGAGGCCGGCAGGCATGACCACCAGGATCCTTCCGGCCGTCGGCGACGCCGACGCGGCCCGGTCCATCACCACCCTGCTCAGCCAGCTCCCCGACGCCGAGCCGGTGGCCCCGGTCGCCGACTCCACCCAGCTCATCGACACCCTGGCACGCCTGGCCGCCGAGTCCGTCGACGAACTGCCCGAGATCGTGGTGGTGCACGAGCGGATCGGCCCGGTACCGGCCCTGGAATTGATCCGTGAAGTGGCCCTGCGCTTCCCGGCGGTCGGTGTCATCCTCGTCACCTCCGACGCCAGTCCCGGCCTGTTCTCGGCCGCGATGGACTCGGGCGCGCGGGGACTGGTGGCCCTCCCGCTGAGCTACGAGGAACTGGTCAGCCGGGTACAGGCGGTGGCCCAGTGGTCGGTGGGCGTACGGCGCCATCTGGGCCACGGCGGCGAGGTGTTCACCGGGGCCGGCGGCCGGGTGGTGACGGTGAGCGGGGCCAAGGGCGGGGTGGGCGCCACCCTCACGGCGATACAACTCGCCCTCGCCGCACAGGCGTCCGGGCGCGCCACGGCCCTGGTCGACATGGACCTCCAGTCCGGTGACGTCGCCTCCTTCCTGGACGTCCAGTTCCGCCGCTCCGTCGTCGACCTCGCGGCCATCACCGACATCTCCCCGCGCGTCCTGGCCGACGCGATCTTCCGCCACGACAGCGGGCTCGCGCTGCTGCTCGCCCCAGGCGAGGGCGAGCGCGGCGAGGAGGTCACCGACCGGGCCGCCCGCCAGATCGTCAGCGCGCTGCGCTCCCGCTACGAGATCGTCGTCCTGGACTGCGGCGCCCAGATGAGCGGGGCGAGCGCGGCGGCCGTCGAGATGGCGGACACCGCGCTGCTCCTGACCACTCCGGACGTGGTCGCGGTGCGCGCGGCCAAGCGGACCGTACGGATGTGGGACCGGTTGCAGATCCGCAAGGCCGAGGAGACGACGGTCGTCGTCAACCGCCACACCCGGGCGACCGAGATCCAGCCGCCGCTCATCCAGAAGATCACCGGCACGCCGGTGGCGGGCACGGCGGTCCCCGCCGGCTTCAAGGAGCTCCAGGGCTCGGTGGACGCCGGCCGCATCCACGAACTGGACAGCAAGAGCACGGTCAAGCAGGCGCTGTGGGGACTCGCCGGCGAACTCGGGATCGTCAAGGCGCCCGAGGCCGACCGCAAGGGCGGACGGCTGCGGGGCGACCGGGGGTCGGTGAGTTTCCGGCGGCGCAGGGAGGCAGGTGGATGAACATGCGGGCAGGCACAGGGAAGAGGCTGTCGGCCGGCCGGCTGCACTCGGACAGCGGGCAGGTCGCCGTCGAGTTGCTGGGCATGACGCCCACGATCCTCATCACGCTGGTGCTGCTGTGGCAGTGCGTGCTGCTGGGGTACACGTACACGCTTGCGGGGAATGCTGCCGACGAGGCGGTACGGGCGGGCACGGCGGCCGATCGCGGTGCCAGGAACGCCGCCTGCAGCCAGGCCGGGCTCGACAAGCTGTCGGCGGCGTGGCGAAGGGGGGCCCAGGTGGGCTGCGAGACGAGCAACGGCTATGTACGGGCGCAGGTGGACCTCAAGGTGCCCGTCCTCTTCCCCGGCGCGATCGGCTTCCCCTTCACGGTCACGGGCCAGGCCGGCGCCGTAGAGGAGGCGACGAACTGACATGCCGTACCAGCGCGTACGCCGCGACCGCCGCCGCCGCGACCGGGGCCAGGCCGCCATCGAGTACCTGGGATTCATCCCGATCCTCATGCTGCTCGCCATGGCCGTCATCCAGATCGGCCTCATCGCCTACACCGCCCAGCAGGCCGGCACGGCGGCCCGCGCCGGGGCGCGCGCGGCCTCGCTCCGGCAGGGAGCCGGGCAGGCCTGTGCGAACGCGGTCAGCGACTGGCTGACGGGCCGCACCAGTTGCCTGCCCTCGTACGGCGGCAAGGAGGTCACCGTCACCGCGGCCGTCGACATCCCCTCGATCGTGCCCGGCTGGCACTTCGGCAAGGCCCACAAGACCGCGACGATGCCGCTCGACCACTGAGACCGCTCGACCACTGACCAGGACCGTCCACGACACCGCCGACCAGGAGCGAGGAGCACCGGACCGATGAGCCTCCGCGCACGCATCAACTCCCCCGAGGAGAAGGGCAACCGGGGCGAGGACGGCCACCTCGTCGCCTCGTACCGGGCCAAGCTCCTGGAGGAGATCGACCTCGCGGAGATGAGCTCGCTGGCCGCCGCCGAGCGCCGGGTACGCCTTGAGCGGGTGCTCGGGCACATCATCAGCCGGGAGGGCCCGGTCCTTTCGACCGTGGAGCGCTCGCAGCTGATCCGCCGGGTCGTCGACGAGGCCCTGGGCCTCGGCATCCTCGAACCCCTCCTGGAGGACGCCTCCATCACCGAGATCATGGTGAACGGACCCGACGCGATCTTCGTCGAGCGCGGCGGCCGGGTCGAGCAACTGCCCCTCCGCTTCGCCTCCGACGACCAGCTGATGCAGACGATCGAGCGGATCGTCTCCACGGTCAACCGCCGCGTGGACGAGTCCAACCCGATGGTCGACGCCCGTCTGCCCTCCGGCGAGCGCGTCAACGTCATCATCCCGCCGCTGTCGCTGACCGGTCCCACCCTCACCATCCGCCGCTTCCCCCGCTCCTTCACCCTCCAGGAGCTGATCGGCTTCGGCTCGCTCGACGAGCACATGCTGTACCTGCTGGCCGGACTGGTGCAGGCGAAGTTCAACGTCATCGTCTCCGGAGCCACCGGCACCGGGAAGACGACCCTCCTCAACGCCCTGTCCGGGCTGATCCCCCAGGACGAGCGCATCATCACCATCGAGGACTCCGCCGAACTCCAGCTCCAGCAGGCGCATGTGATCCGGCTGGAGTCCAGGCCGCCGAACGTGGAGGGCCGCGGCCACGTCACCATCCGCGACCTGGTGCGCAACTCCCTGCGTATGCGCCCCGACCGCATCGTCGTCGGTGAGGTCCGCGGCGGTGAGTCGCTCGACATGCTCCAGGCGATGTCGACCGGCCACGACGGCTCGCTCGCCACCGTGCACGCCAACAGCGCCGAGGACGCGCTGACACGCCTGCAGACCCTCGCCTCCATGTCCGACGTGGAGATCCCCTTCGTCGCCCTGCACGACCAGATCAACAGCGCCGTCGACGTGATCGTCCAGCTCACCCGGTTCGCCGACGGCGCCCGCCGCATCACCGAGATCGCCGTGCTCGACAGCCACGGCGGCGAGCCGTACCGGCTGGCCACCGTGGCCCGCTTCGCCGCCCGGCCCATGGCGGCCGACGGCCGGATCTACGGCGCCTTCGAGTACCACCCGCTGCCACGCCGCACCGCCGACCGCCTCTACATGGCGAGCCAGCCCATCCCCCAGGCCTTCGGCGTCGCCCAGTCCGCAGACCAACTGGCCACCCGAGAAGCCAGGTAGGCAGGTAGGAACCGTCCCCATGGATCTGAGCACCCTCGTCACCCTCACCACCGGAGTCACCCTGCTGACCTGCGTGCTGGCCGTCGCGGGCCTGCACGCCTACAGCTCCGGCAAGGCCCAGCGGGCGGCCCTCGTCGACCGGCTCTCCCAGACAGGCCAGACCCCCGTCGGCCGCCGGCGCCGCTTCCCCACCCTCGACCGCCGCCTGCGCCGCACGAAACTCGGCCGCGGGCTGGAGCTGAGGCTCGCCGCGACCGGCCTGGACGTCACCCCGGGCGAGTTCCTCGTCTACATGCTCGCCACCGTGGCCGCCCTCTGGCTGATCGGCCAGGCCGCCCTGGCCCCCTTCTTCGGACCGCTGGCCGGCCTGCTCGGCATCTGGGCGGCGATGCAGTTCCTCAACTGGCAGCGCCAGAAGCGGATCGAGAAGTTCATCAACCAACTCCCCGAACTGGCCCGCATCCTGGCCAACGCCACCCAGGCGGGCCTCGCCCTGCGCACCGCGATCGGCATGGCGGCTGAGGAGCTGGAGGCCCCGGCGGGCGAGGAACTGGCCAAGGTCGCCCATCAGCTGGCGCTCGGCGCGTCGATGGACGACGCGCTGGCGGAGCTCGCGGAGCGGCTGCCCTCACGGGAACTGGTCGTCCTCGTCACCACGCTGGTCCTGTCCAACCGGGCCGGCGGCCAGGTGGTGAGCGCCCTGCGCAACCTCACCGAGACCCTGGAGGAGCGCAAGGAGACCCGCCGCGAGATCCGCACCCAGCTCTCCCAGGTCAACATGACCTCCTACGCGGTCCCGGTACTGGGTATCGGCGCGCTGTTCCTCATGAACGGCGTCAAGGCCGGCGCCCTGGACCGCATGACCGCCTCCCCGATCGGCCAGGGCGCGGTGATCATCGCCTTCGCGCTCTACGCCGTCGGCTTCGTCCTCATCCGCCGCATGTCCCGCATCGACGTCTAGCCGGGTTCCCGGAAGGAGGGAAGAGGGATGGCACTGCTGCTCGCACTCGTGATGGGCCTCGGCGTATGGGGCGTCTTCGCCGGCATCCGCATGTACCGCGCAGAGGCCCGGCTGCCCGGCGACCTGGCGCTGGCCCTGGAGGTGGGCTCCACCCGCACAGGCGCGGTCGACTCCCTCGTCGACCGCCTCGGCATGCGCTACGCCCCCGCCGTGCTGCGTCTGATGGGCCCCAAGAGGGTGGCGAAGTACCGACGCAGGATCGACCTGGCGGGTAACCCCGGCGGCCTCACGATCGACCGCTACGCGGCCCGGCGCGCGGTCTACGGGTTCCTGGGGGGCCTCGGCGGACTCGTGTTCCTCCTGCGGGGCCAGCTCTTCATGGCCCTGCTCCTGTTCGCCTTCGGCGCCTTCTGGACCGAGGTCGGCATCTGGTCGGCGATCCGCATCCGCAAGGACGTGATCGAGCGGACGCTGCCGGACTTCCTCGACGTGCTCGCGGTCGTGGTGAGCGCGGGCCTCGGCTTCCGCCAGGCCCTGGACCGCGTCGCCGACAAGTACGCGGGCCCCTGGGCGGACGAACTGCGCATCACCCTGCGCCAGATGGACCTCGGCATGAGCCGCCGCCAGGCCTTCGCGGAGCTGCGGCGCAGGAACGACTCCGAACAGGTCGCCATGTTCGTCACCGCCCTCCAGCAGGGCGAGGAACTGGGCGCGCCCATCGTCGACACGCTGGTGGCCCTGGCCAAGGACATGCGCCGCACCGACGCGCAGAACGCCCGCCGCAAGGCCGCCCGCGCGGTGCCCAAGGCCACCATGATGATCACCACGTTCATGGTCCCGGCCACGATGATCCTCCTCGGCGCGGGTCTGATCCTCGGCTCGGGCGTGGACTTCGGCTCCCTCACGGGTACGGGCAAGTAGGGGGCGGGCGAGGACATGGCGACGACGGAGGAACGCACCGGGCTGCTGCGCCGCCGCCCGAGAATCCCCGAGATCACCACCCCTCCGGCGGGCACGGTCCTGCCGGCCCACGTCCGCACGGGCGCGCCGGACATCCCGGTGACGTCGGTGACGCCGGAGCTGCCGCCGGGGTGGGAGCCGGTGGAGCCGTCGCAGGGACCTTCTGCCGCCGACGGCGAACGGTCCCCGCAGGGGCCACCCGCAACCGGCGACGACGGCCGCACGAGTGGCGTGGGCGGGAACCCGGACCCGCCCGAGGACCGGGTGCCCACCACGCAACCCGCACCCGCGGAGCCATCGGCACCCGAGGCAGAAAAACTGCAGATCAGCGCGTTGCAGGCGATGTGCCGCCACGTCTTCGCCTTCCGCCTCGCGATGATCGCGCTCGCCGCCCCCGTCGCCCTGGTGAACGCGGCCCCCGGACTGGCCACCCGCCTGGTCAGCGCCGCGGTGGTCGTCACCTTCATGGGCTCCTACGTTCTGTTCAGGGACTGGGAACGCTTCGGCCCCCTGCTCCTGCGGCACCCCACGCTCCTCGCCCTGGACACCCTCTTCGGCGCCCTCCTCCTGATCGCGGCGGGCCCGGACAGCACGCTGGCCTACGTCAGTGTCTGCACCCCGCTGCTCGCCGGACTCGTGTACGGCTGGCGCGGCGCGGCCCTGTTCGCCTCGCTCCAGTCGCTGATCCTGCTCGTCGTCTCCACCAGCTCCAAGGAACTGTCCCCGGACCTGGCCCAGGCCGCCCTCCTCCCCGGCCTGTGCGTCATCGCGGGCGCGGCCGGAGTCACCGTGCGCAACCTGCTCCTCCGCTTCGGCGAGGCCACCCGGGCGCTGACCACGGTCCAGGCCCGTCTCGCCGTCACCGAGGCGGTCGGTGCCGAACGGGCCCGCCTGGCCCGCGAGATGCACGACTCGGTGGCGAAGACCCTGCACGGCGTGGCCATGGCCGCCGACGGTCTTGCGGGCTCGGCGGGCGCCGACCGCATGGACGCGGCTCTGGTGAAGCAGCAGGCGGAACTGGTGGCCCGCTCGGCCCGCCGGGCGGCCGCCGAGGCGCGCGAGCTGCTGACCGACCTGCGCCGCGAGAACGACCCGGACCACGGCACCGACGTACTCGCCGAACTCGTCGCCCGCACCCGCGACTTCGCCTCCCGAACCGGACTGAGCGCCGCGTACCGCCCGATCGGCGAGCCGGGTGTGCCGCCGGTGCCGCCGGCCGTGGCCCGTCAGCTCCTGACCATCGCGTCGGAGGCGATGGAGAACGCCCACCGGCACGCGGCGCCCACGCACGTGGAGGTGAGCGCGGGAGTCCACGGCGACCTGCTGCGGATCAGCGTGTACGACGACGGCCGCGGCCTGCCGCCCGGCACCAGCCTCGAACAGCTCCGCCGGGCGGGCCACTTCGGCCTGGTCGGCATGGTCGAGCGGGCGGCCTCGGTCGGCGCCCGCATCCGTATCGGCCGCGGCGCCCACCCCAAGGGAACGGAGGTCCGCCTCGAACTGCCCCTGGGAGCCCTGACGACACCGACCGTATGACCGCCCGACGAACCATCCCTGCTCCACGACCCAGAGAGGAGGCCGCCGCCGTGCCGGACCGGACGACTCCCAACCCCTTCGAGGGCTTTCCACAACCCGCGCAGGCCGTGCCCCTGCGCGTCGTCGTGGCCGACGACAACCCCGTGGTCCGCGCCGGCCTGACGGCGCTGCTCTCCGGCCGCGCGGACATCACGGTGGTCGCGGAGGCCGCCGACGGCCGCGCCGCCTGGGAGGCCGCCCAGCAGCACCGTCCCGACGTCGTCCTGCTCGACGTCCGCATGCCCGGCGTGGACGGCCTCTCCGCCCTGCCGTACCTGGTCCGGATCGCCCCGGTGATGATGCTGACCTACAGCAGCGAGTCGGAAATCGTCCAGGAGGCCCTGCGCCTGGGTGCGGGCGGCTACCTGGTCCACGGCGAGTTCACGGCCGGCCAACTCGTCACCGCCGTACGTGACGTCAAGGAGGGCAGGGCCCACTTCACCCCTACGGCGGCGGGCGCGCTGGTGGCCCGACTACGCCGCGACCAGCCGCCGGCAGATGCGATTGCACACGATCACACCTTCCCAACGTCGCAAGAAACAGGACCTACCGCCAAAACCCTTTCGCATCTGCAACCATCTGTGGGACAGTCTTCGTCTGGATGGACAGGTGGCCGTCCGGCTGCCGTCGACAGGTCGAGGTTCCAACTCAGCGCGAGGGAGGCGGAGATCATGGACCTCATCGCGTCCGGCATGACCAACCAGCAGATCGCCGCCACCTGCTTCATCAGCGAGAAGACCGTCAAGAACCACATCAACCGCATCTTCGCCAAGCTCCACAGCACCAGCCGCTCCGAGGCCGCCGCCAAGTGGCTCGGCACGGCACCGGGTTCGTCACGAGGGCTGGGGTGAGGCGTGATGGCGACGGTGCGGGGGAGGCGGGCCCGGGTCTTGCTTTGGGCCCGGGATTGGGTCCGGGGACCCTCTGGCGAGCGGGGTGTTCCGGCATACGTTTCCGGTGTCGCAAGCGGCACCGAGACCGAACCCGGAGGGGAACACCATGACCGACCTGATGCTGAAGACCGCGGTCGCGACCAAGGTCCGCGTGAACGGCTGGAAGAACACCACGGCCGAGTCGCTGCGCCGCCGCGCCGACGACCGGGGGCAGACCGCGGTCGAGTACCTGGGCATCATCGCGGTGGTGGTGGCGATCGTGCTGGCGATCACGGGGACGGACATCGGGAAGTCCATCTTCGACGCGATTACGACCAAGATCTCCGAGGTCACCGGCGGGTGACGCGCCCGCGCAGGTACGGCGACGCAGGGCAGGCCTTTCCCATCTACATCACGGTGGTGGGGGGCCTGCTCTTTCTCGCGTTCGCATACCTGGCGGTCGGCCAGGCGGCGGCCAACCGAAACGGCGCGCAGACGGCAGCGGATGCGGCTGCCCTGGCGGCGGCGCAGGACACCCGGGACCAGCTCGCGGGCAAGTGGGTCGCCACCGTGCTCGATCCGACCAAGTGGCAGGACCTCCTGGACGGCAGGGCGGCTGAGATGAACGGCTGCTGGCGCGCGTACCAACTCGCGCAGCGGAACGAAGCCCACGTCGACGGCTGCCAGCCGTCCTTCTTGAGGTACACGGTGTACGTCCAGACCGACAAGCCGGTCGGGAAGTCCATCGTTCCCGGCACCGAGGACAAGCACTCCAAGGCGCATGCCAGCGCTGTCATCAAGCCGCTGTGCGCATTCGACCCTCCCCTCGAGGATTCCGAGCCCAAGGATGTACTCCCTCGACTCATCTGCAAGAACAGGTACTGGGACCTCGATCCGCACCATCTCACGGGTCTGCCACGCCCCGAGGACCTCTTCGACGTCCACCTGGCCGACTGACAAGCGAACGACGAGTGACGAAGGAAGCAGCGTGATGAGCATTCGGTTCACTGCGAAGGCCCGTAGGGGGTTGGTCGCTTTGACCGTGGCGGCCGGCTTGGCCCTCGGTGCGGCCGGTTGCGGCGGCGACGACAAGAAGCCGGATGCGTCGGCATCCGCCACCAAAGGTGGTGGATCCAAGCCGAGTACTCAGGAAGGACAGGACGACGGGCCCCTTGCCGAACTCAGGGGACCGAGCGGCCTGATCCTGAAAATCACAGCTGCCAAACGTGACTCTGGGGGGTTCGTCACGATCAACGCCGATCTCAAGAACGACGGGAGCAAGACGGCGGTGCTCTCATCCCAGCTCACGGGCAATGAGACCGAGATTATGAAGAACGGTAGGTCCTTCGGCGGTGCCACTCTCGTGGACTCCAAGGAGAAGAAGCGCTACTACGTGCTGCGGGACACCGATGGGCGACCGCTCACCACGACCGGTGTACAGACGATCAAGTCTGGCGACACCATCCCCATCTTCCTGCAGTTCCCGGCGCCACCAGCCAGCACGGACGAGGTCAGCTTCCAGCTCCCGACGTTCGCCGAAGCCACCATCAAGATCTCCGGGTGAGGCCCCGATGACCCCCACCCGTCTCACCCTGGCCCTCACCGCCGCCGGTGTCATGGTTGCCGCGAACCTCTACGGTGCCGTGGTCGCCCGTGCCGACAGTGGTCCCAGCGTGCCCCCGGGCACCGAGCCGTCCGCCTCCGCCCCCGTGAAGGTCGACCCGAGCGATCCCGACCTCAAGCTGCCCGAGGGGGCCACCCTCGCCGAGCCCAAGGTGCTGGACATCAAGTCGGTGGTCGAGGAGCAGGGCGGTGAGGAACGCCGTGAGGACACCAACACGGACGTGACGTTCGCCCTCCAGGCCGAGGTGCTGTTCGCCAAGGACAGCGCGAAACTGAGCAGTCAGGCGAAGGCCCGGATCGACACGATCGCGCAGGAGATCAAGAAGCAGAAGCCGAGCCAGGTCCGCGTCTTCGGCTTCACTGACAACCTCGGCACACACGCGCACGGCGTGGTCCTGTCCAAGCAGCGCGCCAACGCCGTCCAGGACATCCTCTCCCAGGAGCTGAACGACTCGAACATCACCTTCGACGTGCGCGGCTACGCCGAGCAGTACCCCATCGCGGACAACTCCACGGAGGACGGCCGCAAGAAGAACCGCCGAGTGGAGGTCACGTTCCCCCGCATCCAGAGCTGACTTGCGACCGGGCACGGGGCCCGTTCCGTGCCACGGCCGGCAAGGCCGGATCGGAGCCCGGAAAGTCACACGGCCACGGCGCAGACCTTCTCACCGCCTGCTCTACAGCAGGTGATCGGCCCTTCCCGCCTTGATCTCCCGGATGAGGGCGCGGAGGGCTTCGCGGCTGTCGGTCAGGGGGCGGTCCTCCTGCCCGGTAACGGCGATGTAGGCGTTGCCTTCGGTGTCGGTTCCTATGCGGAAGCAGTTGTTTCCTTCGGCGCAGAAGGGCTCTTCCCAGACGATCTCTGCCACGGTTGCTGCTCCTCAGAGTTGGCGGGCGATGGTGAGCATGAAGTCGCGCGAAGCCTGTGAGTCCAGGGATTTGGCGTGCCACCAGTCCATGTGCGCACGGTACTTGGCGAGCTGGGCCTCCGCGTGAGTGAACTCTCCGCCGTGGGCGGAGTCCAACTGGACGGTGTCCAGTTGGGGAACGGCGCCGTGGGCATACAGCACTGCGTGCCCCGCGCCGGGAACGGCGCCAACCTCGACGGGAAGAATCCTCACGTCCACGTTGTCCCGCTCGGACATCTCGCACAGGTGCTGCAGCTGCTCCCGGGTTGTGCGTCTGCCGCCGAACTGCATGCGCAGGGCGAACTCGTGAACGTAGGCGACGTACTCGACGGGGTTCTGCCGCTCAAGGGCCTGTTGCCGCTGTACGCGCTGGGCCACCCGTAGTTCGACTTCTGCTTTGGGAAGCGGCGGCAGTGCCGAGTTGAAGACGGCCCGGGCGTAACCGCTCAGCTGGAGGAGTCCGGGCACGTGCACGGTTTGCAGGGTCCGCAGGCCCTGGGCGAACCACTCCAACTCGGCAACATCCAAAAGCCCTTGAGGAAGGTTGCCGCGGTACTGCTCCCACCAGCCACGCTTGCCGGATTCGGCCATGGCGACCAGTGCTTCGGTGTACGCCTGATCGGCACAGTCGTAGTTGCTGGCGAGTATCCGGATCCGTTCGGGAGAAGTGGCCCGGACGCCTGACTCCATGTTGGACACCTTGGTGCGGTCCAGTCCGAGCAGGCCCGCTGCGTACTCGGTGGTCCTGCCCGCCGCGAGCCGCATCCTGCGCAACTCGGAACCCAGGCGTCGCTGGCGCTCAGTCGGTGTCGTCCGTGTCGGCATGTGCACCTTCCTCCCAGTCGTGCACAGTCTGCCGCTCCTCGCTTCACGGATCCAACTCAATGGGAGGCAATGTATTCAACATGGTGGCACACGTGCCAAAAATTCCCCTACAGTCCGTGACAGGTCGATTACGACCCTCCGCCCCCACGGAAGTGCATCACCCATGCCACGCCAGGTCCGGGTGACAGGCCACCGTCGTGCGTGCGGGGGACAACCACCCCATGCGTTCAAGGGAGTTGCTATGTCCGTCAGCATGACCTCCGCCTGCCTGCCCTACATCGCCACGGACCTGCCGCCCGCACCCCCCACCCCGGAATCCCTCACGTACAGCCTCACGCTCCCGGCCGCGCCGCAGACTCCGGCGGTCGTCAGGGCGACGATCCGCACGGTCCTCGACGCGCACGGCCTCGCCGACATGGCTGACGCGGCTGTGCAGGTGGCGAGCGAACTCGTCGCCTGTGCCTGCCGTTTCACCATCTCGCCGGAGGTGTACGTATGCCTCCGCTACCGCGAGCAAGCCCTCCGTGTGGTCCTCTACGACGCGCACCCCCGCCACCAGCACCCTCGCCTTGCCGCCGCCTGCGACGCCCGCCGCCGCTCGGCGCTGCGCCTGTCGGCCTGTGTGGTCCGGGCGTGTGGCGGTGATTGGGGCTTCGGTGACGCCCGCGAGCCCGGCGGCGGCACGCGGACGTGGGCGGTCCTGCCGAGGAAGGGTGCCCGCGCATACCTGGTGGGTGGCCACACGAATGAGTGACGACGGCTCGAAAGCCAGTCGAGCGGGGTGCCGCACCACTTACGGTCCCGGCGTGATCGAGTCCTACGTGATCGAACTGGAGCCGGAGGTGAGGGCCTGGCTCACGTCGCTTCCTCCGCATCGCTACCGCCAGGTCGAGGAGAAAGCCGAGCTTCTCGCCGAGTTTCCGACGACCTTGGGCGAGCCTCATTCTCGTAGCCTGGGAGAAGGGGTGCGTGAGCTTCGGTTCGTTCTGGATGGCAACACGATGCGGCTCACATACTGGCTGGCACCCGGTCGACGAATCGTCCTGCTCACGGTCTTCAGAAAGACCAGAATGCGGGAGGAAGCGGAGGTCAAGCGTGCCAAGCTGGCGAAAGAGCTGTGTGAGGCCGAGCATGGACCCGCGTACAACGAGTTCACTCGCGAGTTTTGGGAGGAGCTGTGAACCACACCCGCTGGAAGCTGGCGCGGGCGCGGAAGGCTGCCGAGGGGTATGAGGAACCCCCTGAGGTGGTTGCGGAGCGTGAGCAGATCCGACTGGCGCACGAACTTGGACAGCTGGTGTACGACCGGCGTACGGCGCTGGGCTTGGCACAGGCGGCACTGGGTGAGCGCCTGGGGATGACTGCCGACGAGGTCGAGGTCATCGAACTGGGCGGGATGCTTCCCCTCACAGCGGACCTGTTGGTCAGGTTGGCAGGGGCGCTCGATGTCACAGTGGCACTGCGTGTTGTCTCTGGCGGTCACAACACTGTGGGGTTCGGCGATCACGCTGCCTGATCCGGCCGTTCCAGACCCGCATGAGGGCGCACCGCGCCTCCCTCAGGACTGGGGCGCTCTGTCGGACGTATACGCGACGCATTCTTTCGGTATGTCCGATGTCATGATTCGCGTGCCCGCCGAAGTTCGTGACCGGCTCGCTGCCGTGGCTGAGGCGCGGGGGATCAGCCTGCGTCGCCTTATGCAGGAAATAGCTGCTCAAACCCTGACTCCGGAGCAGATCAAGGACCGGGCCGAGCGCACTCGCGCCGTGCTTGCCGAACGGTTCGGGCATTACGTGACGGACGAGGAATCAGCCGAAATGCGGCGCAAGATGCGTGAAGCCGCCGCAGCTCACCGGGCTGCTCCTGCCGGGACGGAGTCATCCGGTTGAGCCAGGTGATCGAACACTACGTACTCGACGCACCTACGCTACTGGCGATGGGCGGCAACAAGCAGGTTTCCGGCCTCATCCACGCCGCGGCGTCGAGCGATGACGCGAACCTGTGTGTGGTCCGGCGTGCGGCGGTGACTGGGGCTTCGGTGGCGCCCGCGAGCCCGGCGGTGGCACGCGGATGTGGGCGGTCCTGCCGAGGGAGGGCGCCCGTGCGTATCCAGCGTGAGCGGGCCGCGACGCCCCCGCGCTGATTGGGTGTCCGTTTTGGGTCTCCGGGCCCATGCCGGGCAGGCGGGCGTTTCCTAGCCTCGGTTGGAGTCGTGCGCCAACCGGGGGGAGGGCACATGCCACGGTCGCTGTCGGCGGCATTGGTGCTCGTGCACACACTGTTCGTCGCCACCGTGCTCGGTGGGATCGGTCTGCTGCTGACGGCCGGGTCGTACGGCGCCCTCGACGGCGGTGTCGTCGCCCTCGTCGCCTACGCCGCCGCCCCCGGAGTGCTCGGCTGGTGGCTCGCCCGGCGTAGCTGGGAGGGCGGGGGCCGGATCCGGTGGGCGCTGATCGGCGTGCAGGTGTGGCTGATCCTCGGGGGACTCGCCAACCTCACCGCGGGTTCGGCCCGCGGCGGCATCCAGCTCTTCCTGCCGCTCCTCATCCTCTACTTCCTGCTCCAGTCCGAGACCCGGCAGTGGTACGAACTCCCCGTTCCGGCGCGGGCCGAGCGCCGTCCCCTCTCGCTCGCCCGGATGATCCGGTGGCGGGGGAGGGACGAGGGGCAGACCGCGGTCGAGTACGCCGGCCTGGTCGCGATCGTCGTCGCCATCGTGCTCGCGCTGGTGGTCAGCGGTCTCGGCACGCAGATCCTCACGAGCATCGAGGCCCAGGTCTGCAAGGTCGCGGGGATGGGCTGCGCGGCGCCGGCGGGCAGCGCCACCGACACCCATGCCTCCGGCGACACCCACGCCTCCCGCGACACCAGCGGCGCCACGACCGGCGGCGGTACCGACAGCAGCGGCGGCACCAGCGGTGGCGGTGACAGCACTGGTGGTGGCACATCCGGTGGCGGCGCGGACAGCACGGGTGGTGGCTCCGCGACCGGCGGCAGTACGACCGGTGGTACCGCGGCCGGCGGCACCACCACCGACAGCGGCGACCAGACCACCGACGACACCCCCACCACCGAATCCGACGACACCGACACCGACAACACCCCCGCCCCCGACGAGAAGAAGGACGACGGCTGTTTCTCCGGGTTCGGTGCCTTCTTCGGGTGTGCCGGTGATCAGCTCAAGCAGGTCGGTGAGGGCGTCTTCGTCGACGGGATCTGGGGGGACGTCACCGGGATCTGGGACATGGTCACGAACCCGGGAGACACCCTCAGCGGGATCGCCGACTACGGCAAGCAACTCGGGCACGACTGGATGGAGGACTCCAAGGACGCCGGGAAGAAGTGGTCGGACGGCGACTACTTCGGGGCCCTCCGGGACTGGGGAGGGGCCTCTCTCAACACCGGCGGGACGGTCCTGTGGGACATGTTCATCGGCGACGACGTGGCCGAGGACTGGAACAACGGCCAGAAGACCCGCGCCGTCTCCCATGTCGTCTGGAACATCGGCTCCCTCTTCATCCCCGGCTACGACGCCGGCAAGGTCGTCGAGAAGGTGGGCGACCTCGGCAAGCTCGGCAAGCTGGGCAAGCTCACGGAGAAGGCCACCGAGGCGGCCGAGGACGCCAGGAAGGCGGCCAAGGCGGGTGACGTCGAGGGCGCCGAGCGGGCCGCGAAGAAGGCGGACGAGGCGGCCGAAGAGGCCGAGAAGAAGGCCCGTGAGTCCGGCTGCTCCATCGCCGCGCCCGCCCGCCGTATCCCGTACGGGGGCGGCGGACCCGGGGGCGGCGCCGGCACCGGAACCACCGTCCTCGCCGCGGGCGGCCCCCGCTACGTGATCCTGGCCCAGGAGGGCTGTGACGAGGAGGCGAAGAAGGAGGCCGCCGAGGCCCGTAAGCAGGCGGACGAGGCGGAACACGCGGCGAGTGCGGCCGAGTTGGCGCACAGCAAGGAAGCCGCGAAGAAGGCGCTCGACGACGAGGGCGTGCCGCACTCGAAGAAGAACGCCGACGACTTCGCCGACCGCGCCAAGGACAACCCCGATCCGGACAAGAAGGAGATCGGCACCAAGGACGCGACCCGGGCGCTGGACGAGATCGAGAAGCTGTCGAAGACACCGAACGTCTCCAAGGAGGCGAGGTCGACGCTCACCAGCAAGATCCTCAACGCGAAGAACACGGACGAACTCGCCCAGGCCCGGGCCGAGCTCAACGCCGTCCAGCACGCCGCCGACGCCGAGGCCGCGGCCGGTACCACGGTCCACACCGCGGTCGGCAAGGACTTCGGCAAGACCAAGGTCGACCTCGGCAACGGCGAGAGCGTCGACATCTCCGACATCCATGACGCCGACACGCTCTACAAGGGGAAGGACGGCAAGGTCCACGTCGTGGAGGTCAAGAACACCGGCAACGCCACCATCAAGGCCGACTTCGAGCGGCAGGTCGAGGACATGGCCAGGTGGCAGGGCAAGGACGGCGCGGGCCGCGCGGTCCGGGTCGACATCGCGACCAACGACAAGTGGAGCAACATCTTCAGCGGTTACAAGACCGGCAAGCGCGACGGTGTGAAATACAGGCCGCCGGGCACTCCGGCGAGCACACTGGCCAAGAACAACGTGCCGGTCCGGATCGCCGGACAGGACATCTCCCCGAGCCAGCTTGCCAGGATGCAGGCCGAGATCGACGCGCGCAGGGCGGCGGGCACGATGGACTGGCAGAGGATGACGACCCCGAAGGAAGCGATGGAGTACCTGGGTGTCTCGTGACGATCACCTGCTGCCCGCCGCGATGCGGGAGCTGCCGCCGCCCTGGAACGACCTGACCCACCGCCGGGCCCTCGCGCTGGCGGAACTACCGGCCGCCGGCGCGGAGCAGGCACTGGACGTCCTGCGGGCGGCCCTGCCCCCGCACCGGCACAGCGTGCACGACTGGGACGAGGCGCTGCGGGACGCCTACGACGACCGGGGCGACCACACCCTGGACGAGGCGGACGCCTGGCTGACCCGGCTGATGCCGGCCACCGCCGACGTCACCTGGGAAGGCGTGGTCCGGGTCCTGGCGGAGTGGTCCCGGCTGGGCATCCCCACGGTGTCCGCGCCGCCGACGCCGGAACAGATCCGCACCACGGCCGCGGAATGGGCGACCACGGTACGGCAGGACCTGGCCTCCGACGCCTTCGCCTTCCTCCTCGAACGCGGCGCCCCCGCCGGGCACGAGGACGACGCGGTCCGGCTCGCCCAGGCCTACGTCCGCGTCGGCCTGGCGGTGGAACCGGCGGTCCGGCTGCTCCTGGCCCTCGGCCGGCCGCGCGGGGAGGCGGCACTGCTGGAACTCGTGACCGACGACGCGGTCCGGGACTTCCGTCCCTACGTCCGCTCCCGGCTCCTGGTGCTGCGCCGCCCCGGCTACGAAGCCCGGGGAAGGCAGCCGGCGCGCGGAGAGGAACTCTTGCTGCCCTCTGCCGTGCGGGAGCTGCCGTACAGCTGGGGCGCGGGCTTCCAGTGGCCGGCCGGCCTTCCGGGGGACGCGGAGAACACCACCCGCGCGCGGGCGGTTCTCCTGGCCTGCGCGCCGACCGGACCGGTGTCCGAGCCCGTCCCAGGCCCCGCCTGGACCGGCGACGCGGACGAGGGGCCGCCCGCCTGGCTGGACGTCCGGCAGGTCATGGCGGACCTGATGCCCTACGCGCGTCTGGTCACCAGGGAACGGATGACCGAGGCGATGCGCGAGTGCGCGCTGCTCGGCATCCCCGGCGTACCGCGGGAACCGGGTGGCGAGGAGGCGGCACGGTTCCTTACGCGGTGGGTGACCTGGATCAGCGGCTGGATCGCCGGCGCGGTCTTCACCTGGCTGGGCACGTACGTCGACGACGACGCCCTCCTCACCCCGTGGGCGTTCGAGCTCGCCGAGCGGTACGCCCGGTGCGGTGTCGCCGGGGACCAGGCCGTGGCGTTGCTGCACCGGCACGGCGCCGTGGCGTACGGCCGCGAGGCCCTCGACCGCATGGCGGCCGACGAGACGCTGCCGCGGAGGCTGCGGCGCCAGGCCGCACGGTGACCACTCGCGCCACGCCCCGGGATGCCGCCGCTACTCGGCCTCCACCGGCCTCTGTCCGGCCTCCACCGTCACCAGCACCCCCGCCCGCAGCCCCCACCCCGCCATCTCCCCGGCCTCCGCCTCCAGTACGTGGCGGGAGCGCGGGCGGAGCAGGCCGAGCCGGTTCGGACTCATGGTGACGACGGTGAGGACGCGCAGGTCGCGGTCGAGGTAGGCGACGTCGATCGGGATGCGCATGCGGAAGGTGTGCACGTTGTTGGCGGGGGAGAGCAGGATCGCGCCGTCAACCGCGTCACGGCCCAGCAGCCCCTTGGTGCGGGCTCGGTAGGAGGTCGCCAGCTCCAGCGGGACCGTCACCGGCGCCGCACCGTGCACGATCAGCCTGCCCCGCCCGTCGCGCCAGCGTCGTCCCATGCCGAGCCGCCCTCCTCTGATTCCTTCACGTCCCGTGCGTCCTGTGCGCTGCCGACCGACCGTATCGGCGGGGCGGTGGGCCCCGCATGGGTCCACGGGCCCATGCCCCGCGCGCCCGCCGCGGTTAGGGTCCCGGGGTGCGCGTACTTGTGACCGCCGTGGCCGCGCTGTGGGGCGCGGGGACCGGGTTGCTGCTGCCCCGGGCCGCTCACCGATTGTCGGTCGGCGCCGGGGAGTCGTGGAGCGCCCGGTGCCCGGGCGGGCATCCGATCACCGGCGCGTTCGGCGGCTGGGTGGGCCGGGCCCGCTGCGCGGGCGCGGAGGCCGGATGCGGAGCGTACGGGCCGAGCGCCAGGGTGACCGCCGTCGTGACCGCGCTCGTCTGCGCCGCGCTCGCCGCCGCCACCGGGCCCCGCCCCGAGGCGGCGGTCTGGCTGCTCGCCGCGCCGGTCGGCGTGCTGCTGGCACTCGTCGACCTCCGTGTGCACCGGCTCCCGGACGTGCTGACGCTGCCGCTGGCCGCCGCGACCGCCGCCCTGCTCGGAGCCGCCGCCGCACTGCCCGCCGCCGCGGGCTCCTGGCCCACCGCCCTGCTCGGCGGACTCGCCCTCGGCGCCGCGTACTTCGCGCTGTTCCTGGTCAATCCGGCCGGCATGGGCTTCGGCGACGTCAAACTCGCCTTGGCGCTCGGCGCGGCCCTCGGCTGGTACGGCTGGCCGGTCCTCGTCGTCGGCGCCTTCGCCGGTCTGCTCTACGGCGCCGGCTACGGCCTGGGTCTGGTGGTACTGCGCCGGGCCGGCCGCAAGTCGGCCATCGCACTGGGGCCGTTCATGCTCGGCGGGGCCCTGACGGGGGTACTGCTGGGGGCGTTCGCGGCGACGTGAGGGCAGGGAAGGGCTGTCCTTCGGCCAGGTGCGGACGGGCCCGGCCCGTAATGGGGAGGCGGCGGACGACCGTGTTCCGGCAGGATCACCCGCATGGCAGACCATCCGCACCGTTCCGGCCGTTCCTTCGAGGACCTCGTCGCCGAGGGTGCCGCCGTTCCCACCGAGGGCTGGGACTTCTCCTGGTTCGCGGGCCGGGCCACGGAACAGCGGCCCTCCTGGGGGTACGCCGTCTCGATGGCCGCCCGGCTGGCCGGGGCCCGCGCCGTGCTCGACGTGCAGACCGGCGGTGGGGAGGTCCTCGACTTCGCGCTCGGGCGGGCCGCGGCCACGCCCGCGCTGCTCGCCGCCACCGAGGGCTGGCCGCCGAACGTGGCCGGGGCGACCGCACTGCTCCGCCCGCGTGGCGTCGTGGTCGTCGACTCGCCGGAGGACGCGCCGCTGCCGTTCGCCGACGCGGCCTTCGACCTCGTCGTCAGCCGGCACCCCGTACGCCCCCACTGGGGCGAGATCGCACGCGTCCTCGAGCCCGGCGGGACCTACTTCGCGCAGCACGTCGGACCCGGCAGCGTCTTCGAACTCGTCGAGTACTTCCTCGGCCCCCGACCGGAGGAGTCGCGCGAGGGCCGCCACCCCGACCACGAGCGCGCCGACGCGCGGGCGGCCGGTCTTGAGGTCGTCGACCTGCGCGCCGAACGGCTCCGCGTGGAGTTCCACGACATCGGCGCCGTCGTGCACTTCCTGCGCAAAGTCGTCTGGATGGTCCCCGGGTTCACGGTCGAGGCGTACGAGCCCCGGTTGCGGGCTCTGCACGAACGGATCGAGTCGCGCGGACCGTTCGTGGCGCACAGCACACGTCACCTCTTCGAGGCCCGCAGGGCGGGGTGAACGCGTGACCGGGGTGCCTGTTTTCACATCGTTACCGCCTGCCCCTCGCGTCACCCTTTCAGCGCACGTAAAGTTCAGACCAAGGGAATTCGCGTGAGCAAAGTCGCGCGGTCGGTGCCGCGTGGTGGAGGGGACTGCGTGGCGTGCGACCCCTGATGGCGGTATCCGCCCGGCCCGGGGGGTCGGTGCGGGGCGGTGCCGCCGGCGTCAAGCGGGCGTTCGCGGGCGGGTCGCCCCTGGGAGGGATTCGGGGCAACACGCCGTGCGACCCCCAAAGGGCGGAGCTTCTTCGCTTCTCATCGGAGCCTGCCCTTTTGTCGTCGATTCCGTCGAGATCCGGTCATGATCAGGGGCGGAATGACGGATTCCAAGGTTCCCGCACGCTCTCCATGCGTCGCCGCGTGACTTCGGAGAGTAGTTTTGTCGCGTCTGGGCACACAGCAGCCCTTACGAAGGGTTATGGTGGAAACCCCCCCTCGGGCCGGTCCGTCTCCCCCCCACGGACCGGCCCGTTTTCTTTGCCCACCGCATCCGACCCACCAGGGCGCGCACAGCGCCCTGTTGAGGGACGCTGGGATCGCCGGGGGTAGGCTTCGCCCCCGGGGACCGCCATACGGACCAGGCCGCCGCACGGACAGGGAACGCCCCCGGCCGCGCCTGTCCGTCCATACGGAGGGGCTGACGAACACGTGAACCTGCGCGACAAGCTGCGTGGCCTGCTGGTCAGGCTGTACGCACGCCGGGTGGAGGGCCGCCTGGACCCCGCTCAGGTGCCCAAGCACATCGGCGTCATCATGGACGGCAACCGGCGCTGGGCGAAGGCCGCCGGTTCGACCACCGCCCAGGGCCACCGGGCCGGCGCGGACAAGATCGAGGAGTTCCTCGGCTGGTGCAGCGAGACGGACGTCGGGGTCGTCACGCTCTGGCTGCTCTCCACGGACAACTTCGACCGGCCCCAGGAAGAGCTCGTCCCGCTCCTCGGCATCATCGAGGACGTCGTGCGCACCCTGGCCTCCGACGGCCGCTGGCGCGTCCACCACGTCGGCACCATGGACCTGCTGCCTCCGGTCATGCAGGCCACCCTCAAGGAGGCCGAGGAGGCCACCGCCCACGTCGACGGGATAGTCGTCAACGTCGCCATCGGCTACGGCGGCCGGCAGGAGATCGCCGACGCCGTGCGCTCCATGCTCCTCGACGCCCAGGACCGGGGCACCTCCATGGAGGACCTCGCCGAGTCCGTCGACGTCGAGATGATCGGCCGCCACCTGTACACCAAGGCCCAGCCCGACCCGGACCTGGTCATCCGCACCAGCGGGGAGCAGCGGCTGTCCGGATTCATGCTCTGGCAGACGGCCCACTCCGAGTACTACTTCTGCGAGGTCTTCTGGCCGGCCTTCCGCAAGGTCGACTTCCTGCGCGCGCTGCGCGACTACGCGGCCCGCCACCGCCGCTACGGCGGCTGAGGACACACCTCTCCGGTCACCCGGGTGCCCCCTCTTCACGAGGAGTTCATTCGTGCGTCGTTCCGCTTATTTGCATGGCGGCGCATCTTCGAGGGCATAAGGCAAACAGGTCGACACCCGAACCACGGGTGTCGGATCTCAGCGGGCGGCTCGGGGCCGTCCGCCCGGGAGGCCCTTTGTACGAGCCCGACCGTCTGGTCACAGCACGGACGAAGACCTGGAGGGCCGGTTCACGGCCCGTCGTGTGCGGGGGCCGTCGGCCGGCCGGCTTGTTCCCGCCCGCCCAGCCGGGCCTCCACCTCGTCGCTCCCCGACCTCATCCGAGGGGGTACGTCCTTCCGTGGTGACCAGCACAAAGCGCCACAAGCCAGACCGGCGCACCTACGTCCTCGACACCAGCGTCCTGCTGGCGGACCCGAACGCCCTGACCCGTTTCGACGAGCACGAGGTCGTGCTCCCCATCGTCGTGGTCACGGAACTGGAGGCCAAGCGGCACCATCCCGAACTCGGCTACTTCGCCCGGCAGGCCCTGCGCCTGCTGGACGACTACCGGGTCCGGCACGGCCGCCTCGACGCCCCCATCCCGATCGGGGACCTCGGCGGAACGATCCGGGTCGAGCTCAACCACTCGGACCCCAGCGTGCTGCCCACCGGCTACCGCCTGGGGGACAACGACTCCCGCATCCTCGCGGTCGCCCGCAATCTCCAGGCGGAGGGCTACGACGTCACCGTCGTCTCTAAGGACCTGCCGCTGCGGATCAAGGCGTCCTCCGTGGGCCTGCTGGCCGAGGAGTACCGCGCGGAACTCGCCATCACCGACTCCTCCGGCTGGACCGGGATGTCCGAACTCACCCTGCCGGGTGAACAGGTGGACGTTCTCTTCGAGGAGGGGCACCTCCACGTACCGGAGGCGGCCGGACTGCCCGTGCACACCGGACTGACGATCCAGTCCGAGCGGGGCAGGGCCCTGGGCCGCGTCACGCCCGAGGGCGGGGTGCGCCTGGTGCGCGGCGACCGGGAGGCGTTCGGCATCAAGGGGCGCAGCGCGGAGCAGCGGATCGCCCTGGACCTGCTGCTCGACCCGGACGTCGGGATCGTGTCGATGGGCGGCCGGGCCGGTACCGGCAAGTCGGCGCTGGCGCTGTGCGCGGGTCTGGAGGCGGTCCTGGAGCGCCGTCAGCACCAGAAGGTGATGGTCTTCCGTCCGCTGTACGCCGTCGGCGGCCAGGAGCTCGGCTATCTGCCGGGCACCGAGGCGGAGAAGATGAACCCCTGGGCGCAGGCGGTCTTCGACACGCTGTCGGCGGTCACGTCCCGGGACGTCATCGAGGAGGTCACCGCGCGCGGGATGCTGGAGGTGCTGCCGCTCACCCACATCCGCGGCCGCTCGCTGCACGACGCGTTCGTGATCGTGGACGAGGCGCAGTCGCTGGAGCGGAACGTGCTGCTGACCGTTCTGTCCCGGATCGGGGCCAATTCGCGGGTGGTTCTGACCCATGACGTGGCGCAGCGGGACAATCTGCGGGTCGGCCGCTACGACGGTGTCGTCGCCGTCGTGGAGAAGCTGAAGGGTCATCCGCTCTTCGCGCACGTGACGCTGACCCGGTCCGAGAGGTCCCAGATCGCGGCCCTTGTGACCGAAATGCTGGAGGACGGGCACATCTGATCCGATTCGCCCACTCCGAAGGGGTGGTGCGGGAGTTGGCGCCGTCCGGCAAAGGCCTGAGCCTAGCCGGGCGGCGTCCGCGTTCGCGGGAGTTCGGGGAAATCCCCTGAGCCGAACGAGGTGTGAGCTTTCACACGCAACTCGGAATTGCCCTGCGGCGTTGGATTACGGCAGAGTCTCACTCCTGTCAGGCCCCGCATACGACACATCTGTACCCCCAGCGGTATGGGACACCTGAAACAACACGCTTTCAACTCCATAGCGTCGTCGTATGCCGCCCGAGCACCACGCGGCGCTCCCCTCGCGGGAGTTGCCCACCGGGCCCGCGCCTCCCGTGACCCCGCAGTTGGGAGGCCAGTGCCAGGGGCACGATTGCGTCCGCCAGGGTCACCGAAGCGGGCGATGCTGGAAGGAAACCGTGTGAGCCGGATCTCGGTCCGGGGATTCGCAGTGGCCTCCGCCACCGCGGTCACCGCTGTCGGAAGCGTCGTCGGCGTTGCCACGGGCAGCACCGCGCAGAACAACGACGCCGAGGCGATGGCAGCCGACGCGACGCTTCTCGCGGACATACCCGTAGGCCAGCAGGCCCAGGTGCAGACCGCCTCGCTGGCGCAGCAGGCCGACGCCCAGGCCATCGCCGCGGACGCGAGCGCCAAGAAGGAGGCCGAGCAGGCCGCCCGCAAGGCCGCCGCCCAGACGGCGATCGCCAAGAAGGCGGAGGCGGAGAAGGCCGAGAAGGAAGCCAAGGAGCGTGAGGAGCTCAAGGCGGCGGCCAGCCGTGCCGCGAGCCGCGACGCCTCCAGCTTCCCGGTGCAGAGCTCGTACACGGTCGCGCAGATCCAGGCGATGGCGAGTTCCATGGTGCCCGCCGGCCAGTTCCAGTGCTTCAGCAACATCGTGAACCACGAGTCGAGCTGGAACTACCGGGCGGTCAACCCCTCCTCCGGCGCGTACGGCCTGTTCCAGGCACTGCCCGGCTCCAAGATGTCCTCCGTGGGCGCCGACTGGCAGACCAACCCGGCCACCCAGATCAAGTGGGGCCTCAGCTACATGAACGGCCGCTACGGCAGCCCCTGCGACGCGTGGAACTTCTGGCAGGCCAACCACTGGTACTGAGCCGGATCTCCGCCGCACTCAACCTCCGCGCAGCCCCTCCCCGTCCTAGGGGGAGGGGCTGTTGCCCTGTACGGTCGGACCGGACGACTCCAGGGGGGAGTGGTGGGGGCAGACGGGGGAAGAGGACGGATCATGTCGCGAGTGCCAGGGTGGCTCGGCAGGCTGGGCGCCGGACTCACCGAGATGGGTGAGCGGTTGGACGAACGCCGGGCCGAGGTGGAGAAGGTCCACGCCGGCCACCCCGACCCCGTGGACGCCACCGACCACGCCCGGCCGGAGCCGGACGTGGGCGTGGATGTGGGCATGGACGTGGACGTCCGGCCCGTGCCGGACACGACGACCGCCGGCGCCGCCCGGCCCGATCCCGCGCAGGCGGTGCCGTGGGGCGTGCGGGTGGCCGCGGAGGCCGGCTGGCGGGTGCTGGTGCTCGCGGGCACCGTGTGGGTGCTGATGCGCGCCATCAGCGCCATCCAGTTGGTGGTGCTGGCGTTCGTGACCGCGCTGCTCATCACGGCGCTGCTCCAGCCGGCGGTGGCCTGGCTGAGGCGGCACGGACTGCCGCGCGGGCCGGCCACCGCGCTCACCGCGATCCTCGGCTTCGTCATCATGGGGCTGATCGGGTGGTTCGTGACCTGGCAGGTCATGGAGAACATCGACACGCTCTCCAACCAGATCCAGGACGGCATCGACCAGCTCCGCAAGTGGCTGCTGGACAGCCCCTTCCATGTCACCGACAAGCAGATCAACCAGATAGCGAAGAACCTGCGGGACGCCGTCGGTGCCAACACCGACCAGATCACCTCGGCCGGCCTCCAGGGCGTGACGGTGATCGTGGAGGCGCTGACCGGGATCCTGCTGACGGTCTTCTCCACACTGTTCCTGCTGTACGACGGCAGGCGCATCTGGGAGTGGACGCTGAAGCTGGTGCCGGCGGCGGCGCGTCCGGGCGTGGCCGGTGCCGGCCCGCGGGCCTGGCGCACACTGACCGCGTACGTGCGCGGCACGGTGATCGTGGCGCTGATCGACGCGATCTTCATCGGCCTCGGGGTCTACTTCCTCAATGTGCCGATGGCGGTGCCGCTGGCCGTCTTCATCTTCCTGTTCGCCTTCATCCCGCTGGTGGGCGCCGTGATGTCGGGCGCGCTGGCGGTGGTCGTGGCCCTGGTCACCCAGGGGGTCTTCACCGCGGTGATGGTCCTGGTGGTGGTGCTGCTGGTGCAGCAGCTCGAGGGCCATGTGCTGCAGCCGTTCATCCTCGGCCGCGCCGTGCGGGTCCACCCGCTGGCGGTGGTCCTCTCGGTCGCCGCGGGCGGGCTGATCGCGGGGATCGGCGGCGCGGTGGTGGCGGTGCCGCTGGTCGCGGTGACGAACACGGTGGTCGGGTATCTGCGGGCCTACGCGCGGGAACAGGAGCGGCGTCAGTCACGGGTGCCCGCGGCGGCTCCCGCGCAGCCGGCCACCGCGGCGTCCGGCTCGGGGAGCCACGATCCGGGCAGTTCCGAACCGAGCTGAAACCGGCGAACCCCGTCCACCCTCAGGGGTGGACGGGGTTCGGCCGTGCGGTGCGCGTTACTGCGCGAGGGCCGCTTCCGCGTCGAGGGTCGTCGCGACGGCCTGGACCACCGCGGCGATCTTGAACGCCTCCTGGACGACCTCGCGCTCCACGCCGGCCTTGCGCAGGACCTGCTCGTGGGAGTCGAGGCACATGCCGCAGCCGTTGATGGCGGAGACGGCGAAGGACCACAGCTCGAAGTCGACCTTGTCGACACCGGGGTTGCCGATGACGTTCATCCGCAGACCGGCCCGCAGGGTGCCGTACTCCTGGTCGGACAGGAGGTGGCGGGTGCGGTAGAAGACGTTGTTCATCGCCATGACGGCCGCCGCGGCCTTCGCCGCGGTGTACGCCTCCGGCGACAGGTTCGCCTTCGCCTCCGGCTCCAGCTCACGCAGGACGATCGGCGAGCGCGAGGCGATCGCCGTCGCCAGCACCGTGCCCCACAGCTGCTGCGCGGGCAGGTCGCTGTTGCCGATGACCGAGCCCAGGTTGAGCTTCAGGTCCTTGGCGTAGTCCGGGACGGCGGACTTCAGGGAGTCCAGGGACATGGGGTCACTCACCCGCCAGCAGCGCGACCGGGTCGAGGGTCTCGTCGCCCTTGGTCCAGTTGCAGGGGCACAGCTCGTCCGTCTGGAGGGCGTCCAGGACCCGCAGGACCTCCTTGGGGTTACGGCCGACCGAGCCCGCCGTCACCATGGAGAACTGGATCTCGTTGTTCTGGTCGACGATGAAGACCGCGCGCTTGGCGAAGCCGTCCTCGCCCTCGATGCCGAGGTCGCGCATCAGCTCGTGCTTGGAGTCCGCCATCATCGGGAACGGCAGGTCACGCAGGTCGTCGTGGTCCTTGCGCCAGGCGTGGTGGACGAACTCGGAGTCGCCGGAGAAGCCGAGGACCTGGGCGTCGCGGTCGGCGAACTCGTCGTTCAGCTTCCCGAAGGCGGCGATCTCGGTGGGGCACACGAAGGTGAAGTCCTTGGGCCAGGCGAAGACGACCTTCCACTTGCCCTCGTAGGTCTTGTGGTCGATCGTCTCGAACTCCTTGCCCTTCTCCAGCGAGACGCAGGCGGTCAGTTCGAACTCGGGGAACTTGTCACCGACAGTGAGCACGCGCTCTCCTTGCAGCGAGGAAACGCCGGTCGTGCTGGCGTTTCCCATGGGTTGGACGATGCTGATGTTGGCACACGGTGCATTGATTACAGAAATAGCTACACTCGGTCGGGTTGATCGGAGGTAGTTATCAGTGACCGTGGGTAATCCCGGAAAGCGCAGGCAGCCTACCCTCTCCCAGTTGCGCGCCTTCGCCGCCGTCGCGGAGCATCTGCACTTCCGGGACGCCGCCGCGGCGATCGGCATGAGCCAGCCGGCCCTCTCCGGGGCCGTCTCCTCACTGGAGGAGGCACTCGGTGTCACGCTGCTGGAGCGTACGACGCGCAAGGTGCTGCTCTCACCGGCCGGAGAGCGGCTCGCCGTCCGGACCAGGGTCGTGCTCGACGAGGTCGGCGCCCTGCTGGAGGAGGCCGAGGCCGTCCGGGCGCCCTTCACCGGCGTCCTGCGGCTCGGTGTCATCCCCACCGTCGCGCCCTATCTGCTGCCCACCGTGCTGCGGCTCGTCCACGACCGCTACCCCGACCTCGACCTCCAGGTTCACGAGGAGCAGACCGCCAGCCTGCTGGACGGACTCGCCGCCGGGCGGCTCGACCTGCTGCTCCTCGCCGTACCTCTCGCCGTGCCCGGCGTCGTCGAACTCCCCCTGTTCGACGAGGACTTCGTCCTGGTGACCCCGCCCGGCCACCGGCTCGGCGGCCGGGCGGGCATACCGCGCGAGGCCCTGAAGGAGCTCAATCTGCTGCTGCTCGACGAGGGGCACTGCCTGCGCGACCAGGCGCTCGACATCTGCCGCGAGGCCGGGCGCGAGAACGCCCCGGTGTCGACGACCGCCGCGGGCCTTTCCACCCTCGTCCAGCTCGTCGCCGGCGGCCTCGGCTGCACCCTGCTGCCCCGCACCGCCCTCACGGTCGAGACCTCCCGCAACAGCCGGCTCCTCACCGGCCGCTTCGCCGACCCCGCCCCCTCCCGCCGCATCGCCCTGGCCATGCGCGGCGGCGCGGCCCGCGCCGCCGAGTACCGGGAACTGGCCGCCGCCCTGCGCGCGGACCTGCGGCTCCTGCCGGTGCGGGTGCTGGACGGCGACCGGGACTGAACCCCCGGGTGCGGGGCTCAGTCCCGGATCACTGCCCCGGATCACTCCCGGGTGATCACTCCGTGCGCAGGCCCTCCGGGCGCATCAGGCGCAGCAGCGGCGGAAGGCTGAGCAGGGTGACCGTGAGGACGACTCCCGCGCCGATGCCGGTCATCGCCAGCACACTCGGCCAGTGCACGGCCACCGTGGTGTTCGTCATCCTCAGCAGCACCGCTCCCAGCGTCATTCCGACCGCCGCGGCCAGCAGCAGGCCGAGCATGACCGGGATCGCCGTCTGCCACAGCACCGACAGGCTCAGCGTGCGCCGCCGGGTGCCGAAGGCGACCAGCGCCGACAGCAGCTTCTTGCGCTCCCGCAACTGCTCCAGCTGCGACACCAGCAGGCTCGCCCCGATCAGCAGCAGCACACAGGTCGCGCCGACGAACAGGCCGGTGCGGATGGAGGCGAACTTCTTCGATTCCTCACTGGCCACCCACACGTACGCGTTCGTCATCGGGTCGATCGCCGCCGCCGTGTTGCGCACGTACTCGCCCATGTCCCGCACCGACTGGTCGACCGTCAGGTAGACCGATCCCCCGGCCACCGCGGCCACCGGCGGGGGCACGGCGGACGGGGTCATCAGCAGGCCGCTGCGCCTTTCTCCCCGCGGGTCCTCGATCGAGCGGGCGGCCTTCAGGGTGTCAGGGACGGTCCACGGGACGTCCGTGTTGTGCCTCACACCCGTGGAGGTGTCGAAGTACAGCTCCCGGCCGGGCTTGGCCAGCTTCGCGGTGTCGGCGTCGAACTCGCTGCCGCTGAGGGCGAAGACGTCCCCGTCACGGCAGGAGGACATGCGCGCCACCTCGCGCAGGGAGGCGCAGTCGCCGATCGTCACCGTGGCCGAGACAAGATCCTCGTCCTCGCTCTTCCAGGGCTTGTCACCGACCGATCCCTGGGACAGCACCGTGGCCTTCCGCACGCCCTTCGTGGCCGAGAACTTCTCGGTGGCCCCGGTGAGCGCGGCGCCCCGCGGCGCGTTCACCTCCATCTGGGCCCGGAAGAGGTCCTTTCCGGTGTCCTTGGTGTAGTCGCCCTGGATCCCGGCGAAGAGCATCTGGAGCGCGATCGCCCCGGCCACCGCGACCGCGATGCCGCTGACCAGCCGTGCCGCCGTACCGCTGCTCAACTGGAGCCGCCTCACCGCCAGTTGCCAGGCCACTCCACCGCCGCCGAGCCGGGCGACGACCGTCTCAACGACCCACGGCAGCAGCGCGGTCACCCCGATCAGCAGCAGGGTCACGCCGCCGATCACCAGGTACTGGTTGAAGTCCCCGTTGCCGCGGCCCTGGCCGAACATCGGGTAGAGCATCCCCAGCCCCACGACCGGGAGCAGCAGCCGCCACCACAGCCTGCGCCGCGGGGGCTTCGCCGTGCGCACCACGCCCAGCGGCTCGATGACCACTCCGCGCAGCGCCAGCAGGGTGACCAGCACCGCCGCGGCCGGCACCGCGACCGCGACCAGCGCGGCCAGCCAGGGGGAGGGGTTGAGGTAGCTGGGGAAGACGCTGATGCCGACGACCTCGACGGACCCGGCGACCTGACGTCCGATCAGGAAGAAGACCGTGCCGAAGACCAGCCCGAGCAACGCGCCCGCCATCGCCTCGCCGGCCGCGATGCGTCGGGTCATCCGGCCGTCGGAGCCGACCAGCCGGAGCGCGGCGAGCCTGCGGTCGCGCTGCTCGCCTCCGAACCGCACCGCCGCGGCGATGAACACGGCGACCGGCATCAGCAGCGCCACGAAGACGACCATCACGAGCAGCAGCAGCACCGGATCCGAGCGCTCCGTCCGCTGCGGACTGCCGAACTCGGTGATCCGGGCCACCTGCCAGCCGTTGATGCGCGGCGCCAGGTTCTCCACGCCCGCGTAGTAGGCCAGTTCGCGGGAGCCGATGAGTCCGCTCTCGGCGATCGTGCCGGTCACGCGGTACGGCAGCCGCTCGCGCAGCAGCCGTCCGGAGCCGGAGTCGAGCAGTTCCCTGAGCGCGGGGGAGACCACCATCTCGCCCGTCTTCGGGTACGCGGCCACTCCCGGGGGGAGCGGCGCCCGCGGCCCCTCGGGCTCCACCAGCCGTCCGCGCACCTCCTTGTCGTGGTACGTCGTGTCGACGTCCGCGATCACCAGGGTGTCGTCGGCCTTCGGCGGGGGGTTCTGGCTGTAGGTGTAGTCCTCGCGGGCCTCGCTCCGCTCGTGCCGTACCGACAGCGCGCTCGGTATCGCGGTCGTGAGCAGCAGCAGTGCCACGCCGAGTCCGACGCCGACCGCCGTGAGCGCGACCCGGAGCCATCCCTCGCGTCCCCCCGTGAACGCGAACCGGGCCCCCATGCTCAGGTCGCGGGCCCTCCCCCAAGCTCTCGACTGCGCTCGAGCAGGGAGGTGCCCCCATCGCGCGCTCATACGACGCGCTCCATGTCCCGGGACTTGCCGTCCCGTACGACGATCTCGCGGTCGGAGTACGCGGCGACCCGTGCTTCGTGGGTGACGAGGACGACCGCCGCGTTGGACGACCGGGCGGCCTCCGTGAGCAGTTCCATGACGCGCTCGCCGTTGAGCGAGTCCAGCGCGCCGGTCGGCTCGTCGGCGAACAGGACGCGCGGGTCGGTGACCAGGGCCCGGGCCACCGCGACGCGCTGGCCCTGGCCGCCGGAGACCTCGCCGGGGCGCTTCTTGCGCAGGTCGTCGACCTCCAGGCGCTCCATCCAGGCGAGCGCCGTCCGCTCGGCCGCCTTGCGGGAGATGCCGTTCAGCCGGAGCGGCAGGGCCACGTTCTCCACGCAGGTCAGCTCGGGCACCAGCTGGCCGAACTGGAAGACGAAGCCGAACTCCGAGCGCCTGAGCGCACTGCGCTGGGCGTCGTTCATGGCCGACAGCTCACGGCCGTCGTAGGTGATCGAACCGGAGTCGGGGGTGACGATCCCGGCGAGGCAGTGCAGCAGCGTGGACTTGCCGGAGCCGGAAGGGCCCATCACGGCGACGACCTCGCCGGCGTGGATGGAGAACCCGGCGCCGTCCAGGGCGGTGGTCGGGCCGTAGGCCTTGTGCAGATTCTCGGCGGTCAGCAGGGAGCCGGGGGGAGGGGTCATCGGGCCACCGCCTCACGGAGCTTGTCGAGACGGGCCGCGGTCAGCTCCAGCCAGCGCAGGTCGGCCTCGAGGTGGAACAGGGCGTGGTCGCAGATGAGCTGGTCGGCGAGATCCCCGTCGCGCTTGCGCTCGGTCAGGATCCGCATGCTGCGCAGGTGCTCGGCGCGCTGGGTGTCGAGGACGTCGGCGGCGTCGCGGTGGGTGAGCAGCGCCAGCACGACCTTGGTGTAGAGCGTCGACTGCAGGTACGGCTCCGGCTTCTCCGGAGTGGCGAGCCACTGCTCGACGTCGGTGACGCCGGCCTCGGTGATCGCGTACCGCTTGCGCTCGGGGCCGTCGCCCGCCTCGATCCCGTCGACCTCGACGAGTCCGTTCTTCAGCAGGCGGGACATCGTCGAGTAGACCTGGCCGTAGTGCAGCGGCCGGTCGTGACCGAACTTCTCGTCGAAGGCCCGCTTCAGGTCGTAACCGTGACGCGGGCCGGACTCAAGGAGCCCCAGGAGGGTGTGACCGATGGACATGCCGAGGACTGTACACAGTGTGTATACGCGGCATGTATACACCGCGTGTCCACGGCGTGACGGAAGGGACGATCGCGCAGGTGGGAGGCGTTTGTCACGGTTCTGCTACGAGGCACTCGGCCGCGGCGGCGCAAGCGGGCGCTGCCGCGGCTGGACCGCCGGCCACGGCCACCGTCCGTGCGGGTGGCAACACTTCATCGTTCGATGGCAACCCTCGGCGCTCCTTGAACGTCGGTTCCAGTGGGACAGGTGCTGATTGTCACGTCCGTAATGGGGCGGATCAGCGGGCCTTTGTCATAGGCGGCGGTGTTAGTTTTCTGAGCTGACCTGGACCACGCACCTGAGTGACAGCCGAGACGGAAGCGGAGCGTACGGACCCATGGGACGAGCGGAAGAGAGACGAGAGCGACAGCGCGGTGGCCGCCGCGCGGCGCCCCAGCGCTCGTCCGGGACACCGGCGACCGGCACAGGACCCGAGGGCGGCGGCAGGGCCGCGGCACGCAGGGCCGCCAGGCCGGCCAAGGGCAAGGGCGGCATACGCCGCCTGTTCACCTGGAAGAAGATCCTCGGCGCCTTCCTCGGCGTCTGCCTGCTGGGCATAGGTTCCTTCATCGTGCTGTACCTGGTGGTGGACGTACCGGAGGGCAACCCCGACGCGCAGCTCCAGAGCAATGTCTACAAGTACAGCGACGGCTCGGTCCTGGCCCGTACCGGCGAGGTCAACCGCGAGATGGTGGACCTGTCCAAGGTGCCCATGGCCGTCCAGCACTGCTTCGTCGCGGCCGAGAACAAGACCTTCTACAGCGACAACGGCGTCGACCTGAGGGGCACCGCCCGCGGTCTGCTCAACACGCTGAGCGGCAAGGGCGCGCAGGGCGGGTCGACGATCACCCAGCAGTACGTCAAGAACTTCTACCTCAACCAGGACCAGACCGTCACGCGCAAGCTGAAGGAACTGGTCATCTCGCTGAAGGTGGACCAGCGGATGTCGAAGGAGGACATCCTCGCCGGGTACATCAACACCAGCTACTACGGCCGGGGCGCCTACGGCATCCAGGCCGCCGCACAGGCCTACTACCGCGTCGACGCCAAGAACCTCAGCGTCCAGCAGGGGGCCTACCTCGCCGCCCTGATGCAGGCACCGAGCCAGTACGACTGGGCCGTCGCGAGCGACACCGGCAAGCGGCTCGCGCAGCAGCGCTGGAACTACGTGCTGGACAACATGGTCAAGCAGGACTGGCTGAACGCCGGCAAGCGGCAGGCCATGAAGTTCCCCGTCCCCAAGGAGCCCCGGCCCGCTCCCGGACGGGACGGCCAGAAGGGCTACCTGATCGCGCTGGCCAACCAGCAGCTCGAACAGCAGCTGATGAAGGACCAGGACCTGACCCAGGCCCAGGCGGAACGATTGGTCGAAGGCCAGGGCTGGAACATCACCCTGAACATCGACAAGAAGAAGCAGGCCGCGCTGGAGGCGGCGGTCAAGGACCAGCTCACCAGCAAGCTCGACCCGAAGAAGCGGCCGGTGGACAAGCACGTCCAGGCCGGCGCCGTCTCCGTCGACCCGAAGACCGGCCACGTCGTCGCCCTGTACGGCGGCGAGGACTACTTGAAGCACTACTTCAGCAACGCGACCCGGCGGGACTACCAGCCGGCCTCCACCTTCAAGCCGGTCATCCTGGCCGCGGCGCTGGACGAGGACTCCAGGACCCAGGACGGCCGGCCGATCACGGCGAACACCGTCTACGACGGCACCAGCGGCCGCCAGGTCGTGGACCACGGCACCAAGGTCGGGTTCGGCCCGCCCAACGAGGACGACCAGAACTACGGGAACATCACGGTCCAGAGGGCCATGAACCAGTCCGTCAACTCCGTCTTCGCGCAGATGGGCGTCGACGTGGGCATGGACAACGTGATGGACGTCGCCCGCAAGCTCGGCATGGACACCAAGGGCATGCAGTCGGTACCGGCCCAGACGCTGGGCTCCATGGGCGCCAGCCCGCTGGAGATGGCCGGGATCTACGCCACCCTCGACAACCACGGCAGGAAGGTCACCCCGATCATCGTCAAGTCGGCCGAGCAGAAGGACCGTACGGTCAAGATGGCCGACCCGATCGGCGAGCAGGTCATCAGCCGCGAGGCCGCCGACACGGTCACCTCCGTGCTGACCGGCGTGGTCGACGACGGTACGGCCAAGACGTCGGTGCGGGACAATCCGCGGCGCAACGGCCAGCAGGTCGCGGGCAAGACGGGTACGTCCGACAAGAACAAGTCGGCCTGGTTCACCGGCTACACCCCCGGTCTGGTCACCTCGGTCGGCCTGTTCGGCGAGGACGTGTCCAAGAACGGCCAGCACGTTCCGCTGTACGAGGCACTCGGCGAGCCGCGCGTCAACGGCGGTGGGCCCCCCGCGAGGATCTGGGCCGCGTACACCTTCGACGTGATGGGCGATGTCACCAAGTTCGACCTGGAGACCAAGCAGGGTGCCGCCGTGGAGCCGTCCACGTCCCCGTCGGTCACCGAGTCGCCGAGCGAGACCCCGTCCGAGACGCCCACCACCACCGCGCCGACGGTGTCCGAGTCGCCCAGCGACACACCCAGCGAGACGCCGTCGCAGACGCCGAGCCAGACACCGTCGCAGTCGCCGAGCGACACGTCCGCGAGCAGAGAGCCGACGGACGGCCTCAGCGACAACCCGCTCCTTCCCAACGCCAACGATCAGTGAGCGGCATGCGGTGATCACCGCGAGGTGAGCGGTACGAAGGGGCGCCCGGTCCAGGCCGGGCGCCCCTTGCCGTTCGTTGCTCCCCGGCGAGCGGGGCAGGCTTCGTCATGCGCAGGAACTTGGCTCGATCCGATGCACGGGGCCGCATTTCCCTTCCGGAAAGCGGCCCCGGATCATCGCGGTGTTCGCCGCTGGTTCCGGACCTGGTCGTTCACGGCCGAGTGGCGACCTCGAACCAGACCACCTTGCCCGTGCTCAGCCGGGTCGCGCCCCAGCGCCGGGCCAGTTTGTTCACCAGGTACAGGCCGCGTCCGCCCTCGTCCGTGGCGCGGGCCTGGCGCAGACGCGGCAGTTGCGGCACGTCGTCGCCGACCTCGCAGCGCAGCACATCCGTGCGCAGCAGGCGCAGGGTGACCGGGCGGGAGGCGTAGCGCACCGCGTTGGTGACGACCTCGCTGATCAGCAACTCAACGGAGTCGGTGAGCTCCTCCAGGTCCCAGCGGGACAGCGCCCGGCGGGCCAGGCGGCGGGCCTGGCCGGGGGCGGCGACCTCCGGGTCCAGGGTCCAGTACGCCACGTCGCTCGGTGCGATGCCGTCGAAACGGGCGGCGAGGAGCGCGATGTCGTCGTCCCGGTCGCCCGGGCCGAGCATGTCGAGCACCTCGTCGCACAGCGC
The DNA here is from genome assembly GCF_044743035.1 of Streptomyces sp. NPDC087787. NCBI lineage: Bacteria > Bacillati > Actinomycetota > Actinomycetes > Kitasatosporales > Streptomycetaceae > Streptomyces > Streptomyces sp. NPDC087787. The sequence goes on along the minus strand of NZ_JBIUVQ010000021.1, from coordinate 61,889 downwards.
CTCCAGCGGCGGCGGGTGATCGGGGCCGGTGAGCTGCGCGGTGGCCTGCAGCTTCTCGCGCAGCTGCTCTATGCCCGTCCACACGTCCCGCAGCCGCGACTCGACCAGGCCGTCGGTGTAGAGCAGCAGGGTCGCGCCCGCCGGGGCGTCCAGCTCCACCGCCTCGAAGTCGACGCCGCCGACGCCGATCGGCGCGCCCGGCGGCACCCGCAGCACCTCGGAACGGCCGCCCAGGTGCAGCAGGACCGGCGGCGGGTGGCCGGCGTTGGCGATGGTGATGCGGTGCGCGACCGGGTCGTAGACCGCGTACAGGCAGGTCGCCATGCGGTCGGAGCCCAGGCGCTGTGCCTGCTCGTCGAGGTGGTGCAGCACCTCCTGCGGCGGCAGGTCGAGCCCGGCCAGGGTCTGCGCGGTGGTGCGCAGCTGGCCCATGATCGCGGCCGAGGTCATGGAGTGGCCCATGACGTCGCCGACGACGAGGGCGACCCGGCTGCCGGGCAGCGGGATCGCGTCGTACCAGTCCCCGCCGACCCGCGCGGTCTCCGCCGCGGGCAGATAGCGGGAGGCCAGCCGTACGCCGGTGGGGCGGGGCAGCGTCTCCGGCAGCATGGTGCGCTGCAACTCGTCGGCGATGTACGCCTCGCGGCCGTACAGCACGGCCTTGTCGATGCCGAGGGCGCTGTGCGTGGCGAGCTGCGCGGCGACGAGCAGGTCGTCGGGCTGGAACGCGTGGCGCTCCGGACGGCGCAGGAACAGCGCGGCGCCGATCACCCGGCGCCGGCCGCGCAGCGGGGCGAGAATGGTGCGCTGCCCGTCGGGCACGACCAACTCGGAGTCCTCGCCGAGGAGTTCCATCAGTGCCAGGTGGGCGGCCGCGGTGTCCGTGAACACCGGACGCACGCCGCGCAGCACCTCGCCCAGCGCGGATCCGGGCCGTACCTCGCACAGCTCGTTGGTCACCGCGGACAGCTCGGCCGGCTGCTCCGGAACCGGCGCCGGCATGAACCCCAGCTCGTTGTCCCGCTCCGCCGGTATCCGGTCGGTGCGGCGCAGCCGCAGGACGAGCGGGCCGGCGGGCCGCTCGTCGCCCACCGGCAGCGGCTCGCGCAGATACACGAGGATGGCGTCGGAGAAGGTGGGCACGGTGGCCCGGCACAGCCCGAGGACGATCTCGTCGAGGTCCAGGCCGCGCGCGATGCGCCGGGTGGCCGCGCCCACGAACCGCAGCCGGTCCCCGTCCCGCCGCATCGGCAGCGTCCGCCCGGGCGGCAGCCCTTTCCCGGTACGGCGCTCCTGACCGCCGGGAGGCGTACCGCGCCCGGCCCGGCGCTCCTGGCCGCCGGGCCCGCCCGCCGGGTGGGACGCATCGGCGTCAGCCGGACCGGAGCCGTCGGGGGCCCCGCCGTCACCGGACCTGCTCCCGGCGACCCTGGCCGCCGCGTCCGGCTGGGCGGGGATGCCCTCCGGCGCGGGGCGCGGACGGTGCGCGTCGGGCTCGGCGGACGCCGGCTGGGAATGCTCGGACCCGGCCGCGGCGGCCGGACGCGGCACGTCGCCGGCCGGGCCGGACTGAAGCGGTAAGGCCGCGGCCCCCGGGGCGGCGGGGGTACGCAGAAGCGCCCCACGGGCGTCCGCGGGGTCGGCGCCCGGCTGGGGGCGTTCGAAGGAGGTCGGCTGCTCCGTCACGCGTGTCGAATCCATCCGTCCGGGGCTGCGCGCCGGGCGCGCAGTTCGTCCCGCCGAAGACCCGATACCCGGAATGCGTGCCCCAGGAACGGATTTCCGGCGTGGTCAGAGGCTGTTGCTGTGCCACCGGCGGACCGGCCGCGGCCCGCACGGGTGTTGCCCTCGTACCCCTCGCTCACGTCCTGCCGCCCCTCGGTGACGTTCGATCAGTCCCGGTTGTCGTTCCGGGAGTTGGTACCGGTCCTGCGCCTGTTGCGGAGGACGATCCTACGGTTACCGCCCGGGGGCGCACCAAGGGTCTCATGAGGCCACGCGTGTGGGGGTGCGGTCCCAGTCGTCCGGCAGTGACGGTACCTCCCAGGCGGGATCCGGGCGCCACTGCTGCCAGGACTCGCTGAACGGCGGCCGCCAGGCGCGGATCGTCTCCACCGCCCGGCGGCCCGCGGCCCGGACCCGCTCGGCGAGTTCGGCGTCCACCAGCCCGTCCTGCTGCGCCTGCGCGAACTCGTCCTCGTCCCGCCAGTGCCAACTGCGGTCGGGGTGGACGGAGATGTCAAGGAAGTGGTCCTCGGAGTCGACCCCGCCCACCCAGCGGGCCAGCGGCTCCTCCAGGTTGACGTACCAGTTCTTGAACCGCCAGCCGGGCTCCCAGAACAGCCACACCGACCAGGGCTCGCCGGGCCGGGCCAGCTTCAGCACGCCCGTGCCGGACCAGCGGTCGCGCCGCACGGTGCGCGGCTTGGTGTAGCGCGAGGCGAGCGGCTCCAGGTGCACGGGTGTGCCGTCGGCGAGCACGGGTCTGACACATTCGGTGCCGGGCGCCATCCACACGGCGAGCAGCCCCGGGTCGTCCCGCACGACGGTCACGGGCCGCACGATGTGGAAGCGCGCGCCGCCGTTCTCCCGGTACCGCCAAAGGATCCGGCTGCCGGGGGTCCAGGGGGCCGTCGCACCGCCCGTCGTCGCGGGTGCGGTCGCTCCGTCGTGTGCCATGGCCAAATATTAGGTGCCCGGGGCATCCTCCGCCGTGCGGGACGGCGTCGTTCACGCTTGGGTGGCACGTGGTTACGGGTGGGTCATCCGCAGGACGTCCAGCGCCTGGTCGAGTTGTTCCGCCGTGAGCAGACCGCGCTCGACGTAGCCGCCCTCGACCACTACCTGACGGATCGTCTTCTGCTCGGCCAGCGCCTTCTTGGCGACCTTCGCCGCCTCCTCGTACCCCAGGTACTTGTTGAGCGGGGTGACCACGGACGGCGAGGACTCGGCGTACTCGCGGGCCCGTTCGCGGTGGGCGACGATCCCGTCGACGGTCCGGTCGGCGAGCAGCCGGGACACGTTGGCCAGCAGCCGGATCGACTCCAGCACGTTCTTGGCGATGACCGGGAGCATGACGTTGAGCTCGAAGTTGCCGGCGGCGCCCGCGGTGGCGACGGTGGCGTCGTTGCCGACGACCTGGGCGCAGACCATGAGGACGGCCTCGGGGACGACCGGGTTGACCTTGCCGGGCATGATCGAGGAACCGGGCTGGAGGTCGGGCAGGGAGATCTCGGCGAGCCCGGTCCTGGGCCCGGAGGCCATCCACCGCAGATCGTTGGCGATCTTCGTCAGCCCCACGGCGATGGTCCGCAGCTGGCCGCTGGTCTCGACGATGCCGTCCCTGGCGCCCTGCGCCTCGAAGTGGTCGCGGGCCTCGGTGAGCGGCAGCCCGGTCGCGCGGGCGACCTCCTCGATCACGGCGGCGGAGAAACCGGGCGGGGTGTTGATGCCGGTGCCGACGGCGGTGCCGCCGAGCGGCAGCTCGGCCAGCCGGGGCAGGGAGGCGTTCAGACGCTCGACGCCGTACCGGACCTGGGCGGCGTACCCGGCGAACTCCTGGCCGAGGGTCACGGGCGTGGCGTCCATCAGGTGCGTCCGCCCGGACTTCACCACGTCGGCGAACTCCTCGGCCTTGCGGGTGAGGGCGCTCGCGAGGTGGTCGAGGGCGGGCACCAGGTCGCGGGTGACGGCGGCGGTGGCGGCGATGTGGATCGACGACGGGAAGACGTCGTTGGAGGACTGCGAGGCGTTGACGTGGTCGTTGGGGTGCACGTCCCGGCCCAGCCGCTCGCCGGCGAGGGTGGCGATGACCTCGTTGGTGTTCATGTTGGACGAGGTCCCGGAACCGGTCTGGAACACGTCGACCGGGAAGTGCTCGTCCCACGTGCCCTCGGCGACCTCGGCCGCCGCCTCCCGGATCGCCTCGGCGACGTCCTCGTCCAGCACCCCGAGCCGCGCGTTCACCGTGGCCGCGGCGCCCTTGATCCGGGCCAGCGCCTCGATGTGCGCGCGTTCGAGCCGCTGCCCGGAGACGGGGAAGTTCTCCACCGCCCGCTGCGTCTGGGCACGCCACTTGGCGTGGACGGGGACCTGGACTTCGCCCATGGAGTCGTGCTCGGTGCGGTATTCGCTCATACCGCGTACAGCGCGGGCGGCGGTGGGGATGTTCCGGCGGTGGGCCGGACGGGGGAGCCCCCGGCGGCTGCCGAGGGCTCCAGGCGCTGTGCGGGGACCGGCTCAGGCCAGACCGGGGCCCCGGACCGGGATCGACGTGAACGTCGGCTGGGGGGCCGGGTTCTGGAAGAAGTCGTTGCCCTTGTCGTCCACGACGATGAACGCCGGGAAGTCCTCGACCTCGATCCTCCAGACGGCCTCCATGCCGAGCTCCTCGTACTCCACGACCTCGACCTTCTTGATGCAGTCCTGGGCCAGCCGGGCCGCCGGACCGCCGATCGAGCCGAGGTAGAAGCCGCCGTGCGTGCCGCACGCGTCCGTGACCTGCTTGCTGCGGTTGCCCTTGGCCAGCATCACCTTGGAGCCGCCCGCCGCCTGGAACTGCTCCACGTAGGAGTCCATGCGGCCGGCCGTGGTCGGGCCGAAGGAACCGGAGGCGTAGCCCTCGGGGGTCTTGGCCGGGCCCGCGTAGTACACCGGGTGGTCCTTGAGGTACTGCGGCATCTCCTCGCCCGCGTCGAGCCGCTCCTTGATCTTCGCGTGGGCGATGTCCCGGGCCACGACCAGCGGGCCGGTCAGCGACAGCCGGGTCTTCACCGGGTACTTCGCCAGCTCCGCGAGGATCTCGTCCATCGGCCGGTTGAGGTCGATCTTGACCACGCCCTCGTCCGACAGGTGCTCGTCCGTCGTCTCCGGCAGAAACCGCGCCGGGTCCTTCTCCAGCTGCTCCAGGAACACGCCCTCGGGGGTGATCTTCGCCAGGGCCTGCCGGTCCGCCGAGCAGGACACCGCGATCGCGACCGGGCAGGACGCGCCGTGCCGCGGCAGCCGGACCACGCGCACGTCGTGGCAGAAGTACTTGCCGCCGAACTGCGCGCCGATCCCGATCCTCTGCGTCAGCTCGAAGACCTTCTGCTCCAGCTCCTCGTCCCGGAAGCCGTTACCGAGCGGCGAGCCCTCGGTGGGCAGGTTGTCCAGGTAGTGCGCGGAGGCGTACTTCGCCGTCTTCAGGGCGTACTCGGCGCTGGTGCCGCCGACCACGATCGCCAGGTGGTACGGCGGGCAGGCGGCGGTGCCCAGCGAACGGATCTTCTCCTCCAGGAACTTCATCATGGAGGCCTCGTTCAGGACGGCCTTCGTCTCCTGGTACAGGAAGGACTTGTTGGCCGAGCCGCCGCCCTTGGCCATGAACAGGAACTTGTACGCGCCGCCGTCCGTCGCGTACAGCTCGATCTGCGCGGGGAGGTTGGAGCCGGTGTTCTTCTCCTCCCACATGGTGAGCGGGGCCATCTGCGAGTAGCGCAGGTTCAGCTTCGTGTAGGCGTCGTAGATGCCCCGGGACAGGGCCTTCTCGTCCTCGCCCGCCGTCAGCACGTTCTGGCCGCGCTTGCCCATGACGATCGCCGTGCCCGTGTCCTGGCACATGGGCAGCACGCCGGCCGCCGCGATGTTCGCGTTCTTCAGCAGGTCCAGGGCGACGAACTTGTCGTTCGCCGAGGCCTCCGGGTCGTCGATGATGCGGCGCAGCTGGGCGAGGTGGGCCGGGCGCAGGTAGTGCTGGATGTCGTGGACGGCCTCCTCGGCCAGCTTGCGCAGCGCCTCCGGCTCGACCTTGAGGAACGTACGCCCGTCGGGTCCCTCGACGGTGGAGACGCCCTCGGACGTCACCAGCCGGTACGGGGTGGTGTCCTCACCCTGGGGGAGCAGATCGGTGTAGGTGAACTCAGGCATCTCGCCCATTCCTCACTCGGCAGACGGCTGCCCGTCGGCATCGGCGGGCGACAACCAGCGTAGAACCTGCCGCCGACGGTGAACCTGTGAGGTCCGGATCCCTGTGGACAGCCAGGTACTCGGCACGCCCGTCATCCACAGCCCCTAGTCGCGATCTATCGCGTTTCGGTACCCTGCTGCCGTGGACCTTCAGAAGCAGACCGAACCGCGTACGGCCGCCGCCCCTGTCGCCGGACTGCGCGCCTCGGACGCCGACCGTGACCGTATCGCCGACATCCTGCGCGAGGCCCTCGCCGAGGGCCGCCTGAACGCCGACGAGCACGCCGAGCGCGTCGAGGGGGTGCTGAACGCCAAGACGGTCGGCGAGCTGGAGGTCTTCATCCAGGACCTGCCCGCCGCCCACCAGGGCCCGGCGGCCGCCGCGTACACCCCGGCGCCGAACCGGCCGGCGGCCGGCGCGATACCCCCCGTCGCCGACGAGAACGTGGTGGCGGTGTTCAGCCAGGCCAGCCGCCGCGGCCGTTGGCGCCCCGGGCGCCGGGTGCACGCGTACGCGGTCTTCGGCAGCGTGGAGATCGACCTCAGCGAGGCGGTCTTCGAGTACCAGCAGGTCGTGATCAAGGCCGTCTCGGTCTTCGGCGACGTGCAGGTCCGCGTCCCGGAGAACGTGTCGCTGCGCGGCACCGGCGGAGGCGTCCTCGGCAACTTCGAGGTGGTCACGCTGGACTCGGCCGAGTCGGAGGCGCCCGTCGTCTACGTCGACGGCTGGGCCGTGCTGGGCAACGTCGAGGCGCGGCCGAGGCGGGGCAAGCTCGTCGCGGACATCCTCGACCGGGTCCACCGCAAGGTGGACAAGCATCTGCGCAAGCACATGTGACAACAGCGGTCGTTCGCGGACGCCGGCGGTCGCGGTCGGGCGGTTGGGAACTCAGTGCATAGGCGCGCGTACAGCGGGTAGGCCTTGCTGCATCGTCTCTTGGACCCTCCCGCTCGCGAAGCCGTCGTCAGGAGAAGACCGTGCTGCAACCGCCGCATTCGTCGCTGCAGGTAGCTGCCGTTCCGGCCCAGCGGGCGCCGGCGCGTGACAGGGATCAGGACGCGCCCTGGCACACCGAGGCGGTGTGCCGGCGCGACGAGGCGGGCCTGTTCTTCGCACCCTCGAAGGAACCCACCGCCGCGCGGCTGTCCCGCGAGGAGGCGGCCAAGCGCGTCTGCGCCCGCTGCCCCGTCATGGTCGAGTGCCGCGAGCACGCGCTGCTGCAGCCCGAGCCCTACGGCGTCTGGGGCGGCCTCACCGCCGCCGAGCGCCGCGTCGTCCTGGCCCGGCGCCGCCGCCGCGACCTGGAACTGAAGAAGGCGGCCCGCGCCACCGGCCGCATAGCGGCCGCGGGGTAGGCCGTACGCCCGCAGGCCCTTTGGGGCGGTACGCGAATGGGGCGCCCCCTCCGCACGAGGAGCGCCCCATCGCCGTGATCGCCGCGAGGGATCCGCGGCCGGCTACTTCGCGCGGTCGAAGTCGATCGCGCTGTACGCCCGCAGCTTGCTCAGCCGGTGCTCGGAGTCGATGCGGCGGACCGTGCCGGACTTGGACCGCATCACGATCGAGTCGGTCGTCGCCGTCTCGGCGCGGTAGCGCACGCCGCGCATCAGCTCGCCGTCGGTGATGCCGGTGGCGACGAAGAAGACGTTCTCGCCGGAGACCAGGTCGTCCGTGGTCAGCACGCGGTCCAGGTCGTGCCCCGCGTCGAGCGCCCGCTGCCGCTCCTCGTCGTCCTTCGGCCACAGCTTGCCCTGGATCGTGCCGCCCAGGCACTTCACGGCGCAGGCCGAGATGATGCCCTCGGGCGTGCCGCCGATGCCGAGCAGCAGGTCGATGCCGGTGCCGTCGCGCAGCGCCAGGATCGAGCCGGCCACGTCGCCGTCGGAGATCAGCTTGATGCGGGCGCCCGTCTCCCGGATCTCCCTGATCATGCTCTCGTGCCGCGGCCGGTCCAGGATGACGACCGTGACGTCCTCCGGCGTGGACCGCTTGGCCTTGGCCACGCGCTTGATGTTCACGGACACCGGAGCGTTGATGTCGACGAAGTCGGCCGCCTCCGGCCCGGTGACCAGCTTGTCCATGTAGAACACGGCGGACGGGTCGAACATCGCGCCGCGCTCGGCGGCGGCGAGGACCGCGATGGCGTTCGGCATGCCCTTGGCGGTCAGGGTGGTGCCGTCGATCGGGTCGACGGCGATGTCGACCTCGGGCCCGGTGCCGTCGCCGACGTGCTCTCCGTTGAAGAGCATCGGGGCCTCGTCCTTCTCGCCCTCGCCGATGACGACGACGCCGTTCATCGACACGGTGGAGACGAGGGAGCGCATGGCGCGCACGGCGGCGCCGTCGGCGCCGTTCTTGTCACCGCGCCCGACCCAGCGGCCCGCGGCCATCGCCGCGGCCTCGGTCACCCGGACGAGTTCAAGGGCGATGTTGCGGTCGGGCGCCTCGGAGGGCACCTCGAGCTCTGAGGGCAGATGATGATGCTCGGTCATCGGAGCGCACCTTTCTGATACGACGACGGCCGGATGAGGGTGTTGGCCCCGACTCTATCTCCGGACGGACAGAATGAGCAGGGGGCCCCACGGATGAGCGGGCTGAGCACCTGCGACGATAGGGGGCGTGGCAGGTTCGAACGGCAAGCAGAAGACGGTCCGGGACATGATCCTCTCCCTGGGCCTGATCGGGATCGCGGCGGCGGTGATCTACCTCTTCGTCCCGCACGACACCAAGGCTCCCGACATCCCGCGGGTCGACTACAGCATCGAGTTGACCACCGCGCGCCGGGCGGCGTCGTACCCGGTGGCGGCCCCCGAGGGCCTGCCCGACACCTGGAAGGCCACCTCGGTGCGTTTCCGGGCCCACGAGAAGGAGCACTGGCACGTGGGTTTCCAGGATCCCGACGGTCAGTACGTGGCGGTCGAGCAGTCCGCGGAGAACCGCAAGGACTTCATCGACGCGGCCAGCGTGGGCGGGCACGCCACGAAGGTGACCGAGGAGATCGACGGCCGTACGTGGACGCGTTACACCGGCGGCCGCTACGACGCGCTCGTCCTGGAGGGCACCAAGGGCTCCACGACGGTGGTGGCGGGCACGGCGTCCTTCGACCGCCTGACGGCGATGGCCCGAGCCCTGAAGACTTCCTGACGGCCCGCCGCGGCCGCAGGGGCCCGCGAGCGGGCCCCTGGCCCGGACGTGGCTTCGGCGCCCTGACCAGCGGGTTCCGTTCCCTGCCTTGACGGCGGGTTCTGTGGGCCACCTGGACCCGAGCGCGGGCCCGGTCCGTGGGCTTCCCGGACCCGACCGCGAACCCTGCCCTATCGGGGGGAGCCTTCCTTGGGCCCCTCCCCGTCCGTCTCCTCCGCGAGGGCCGCGTCCAGCCGGGCCCGTGCGCCCTCCAGCCAGTGGCGGCACACCTTGGCCAGTTCCTCGCCGCGCTCCCACAGCGCGAGGGACTCCTCCAGACTCGTACCGCCCGCCTCCAGGCGCCGGACGACCTCGATCAGCTCGTCCCGTGCCTGCTCGTAGCCGAGCGCCTCATCCGTCTTGCTGGTCATCCGCCCACCCTATGTGTCGACACGAACCGTGAACTCGCCCTCGGCGACCCGGGCCCGCAGGGCCTCGTCCGCCGTCACCTCTCCCGGGTCGCGGACCACGTGCCCGTCCGCCTTCTGGAGCACCGCGTACCCGCGCCGGAGGGTCGCGGCGGGGGAGAGGGCCACCACGCGCGCGTGCGTGTGCGTCAGCTCCGAGTCCGCGCGGTCCAGCAGATGCCGCAGGGTGCGCCGGCCGCGGTCGAGCACCGACGCGATGTGGTCCTCACGCTCGTCGATCATGCGGTGCGGGTCCTCCATGCAGGGCCGGGCGAGCGCGTGGGCGAGCCCCCGCTCCTCCCGCTCGACGAGCGCCCGCACGCACCTGCGGGCCCGGTCCCGCAGCTGCCGTACCCGCTCGTACTCCTCGCCGACGTCCGGTACGACCTTCTTCGCGGCGTCGGTCGGGGTGGAGGCGCGCAGGTCGGCGACGTAGTCGAGCAGCGGCGTGTCCGGCTCGTGCCCGATCGCCGACACCACGGGCGTACGGCAGGAGGCGACCGCCCGTACGAGCTGCTCGTCGGAGAACGGCAGCAGATCCTCCACGCTGCCGCCGCCGCGCGCCACGATGATCACGTCCACGTCGTCGATCGAGTCCAGCTCCTTGACGGCCTGCACGACCTGCGGGACGGCGTGCACGCCCTGCACGGGGACGTTGCGCACCTCGAAACGGACCGCGGGCCAGCGGTGCCGGGCGTTCTCCAGCACGTCCCGCTCCGCGGCGGACGCCCGGCCGCAGACCAGCCCGACGAGCTGCGGCAGGAAGGGCAGGGGCTTCTTCCGCTCGGCCGCGAACAGTCCCTCGGCCGCCAGGGTCTTCTTGAGCAGCTCGAGCCGGGCCAGCAGCTCACCGACGCCCACCGGCCTTATCTCGGCGGCCCGCAGCGAGAGCTGCCCGCGCGGCGCGTACCACTCCGGTCTGGCGTGCACCACCACCCGCGCGCCCTCGCCGACCACGTCCGCGATCGCGTCGAACACCTGGCGGTAGCAGGTCACGCTGACGGAGATGTCGTGCGACGGATCGCGCAGCGTCAGGAACACCACGCCCGCACCCGGGCGCCGCGACAACTGCGTGATCTGCCCCTCGACCCACACCGCGCCGAGCCGCTCGATCCACCCCCCGATCAGCCGTGACACCTCACCGACGGGCAGGGGAGCTTCGGGGGACGTGGAAAGGGCCATGACCGCGAGAGTAACCGCCCCCACCGACAACCCCCACCCCCTCGCCCCCCGCCCATGGGCCGATCTTCGAGCCGCGGCGGCGGCCTTACGATGGGGGCATGACTGCTTCGTCTGGCCGCCGTGTCCTGCTCGCCGCCCCCCGGGGCTACTGCGCGGGTGTGGACCGCGCCGTGATCGCCGTCGAGAAAGCCCTGGAGCAGTACGGGGCTCCGATCTATGTCCGGCACGAGATCGTCCACAACAAGTACGTCGTGCAGACCCTGGAGAAGAAGGGCGCCGTCTTCGTCGAGCAGACGGAGGAGGTGCCGCCGGGGAACATCGTGATGTTCTCGGCGCACGGCGTGGCTCCGACCGTCCACGAGGAGGCCGAGCGGGGCCGCTTGGCCACCATCGACGCCACCTGCCCCCTGGTGACCAAGGTCCACAAGGAGGCGGTCCGGTTCGCCAAGGAGGACTACGACATCCTCCTGATCGGGCACGAGGGCCACGAGGAGGTCATCGGCACCACCGGCGAGGCCCCCGAGCACATCCAGCTCGTCGACGGCCCCGAGGACGTCGCGAACGTCGAGGTCCGCGACCCCTCCCGGGTCGTGTGGCTGTCGCAGACCACGCTGTCGGTCGACGAGACCATGGAGACCGTCGACGCGCTCCAGGACAAGTTCCCGCAGCTGCTCTCGCCGCCCAGCGACGACATCTGCTACGCCACGCAGAACCGTCAGCTCGCCGTGAAGCAGATGGGCGCCGACGCCGACCTGGTGATCGTCGTCGGCTCCCGCAACTCGTCCAACTCCAAGCGGCTGGTGGAGGTCGCCAAGCTCGCGGGCGCGCGCCAGGCGTACCTCGTCGACTTCGCCGACGAGATCGACGAGAGCTGGCTGGAGGGCGTCTCCACGGTCGGCCTGACCTCGGGCGCCTCCGTGCCGGAGGTCCTGGTCGAGCAGGTGCTCGAATGGCTGGGGCAGCGCGGCTTCGAGGACGTGGAGATCGTCAAGGCGGCCGAGGAGTCCATCACCTTCTCCCTGCCCAAGGAACTCCGCCGGGACCTGCGCGAGGAGGCGGCCGCGCTGGTCGCCGAGCGCCAGGGGACCGGTACGACCCGGCAGTGACGGTCCGTCGTACGCCGTAACGTGGGGCCATGCAGATCTTCGGCGTGGACATCGGCGGCTCCGGCATCAAGGGCGCCCCTGTGGACCTGGACAGGGGGGCCCTGGCCCAGGAGCGGCACAAGGTGCTGACTCCGCACCCGGCGACCCCCGGCACCGTCGCCGACGGGGTCAAGGAGGTGGTCGACCACTTCGGCTGGACCGGACCGGTCGGGCTGACGTTCCCGGGCGTCGTCACCGGCGGCGCCACGGTCCGTACGGCGGCCAACGTCGACAAGAGCTGGGTCGACACCGACGCGCGCGCGTTGTTCGGCGGCCGGCTGGGCGGTCTGCCGGTGACGGTGGTCAACGACGCGGACGCGGCGGGCGTCGCCGAGATGCACTTCGGCGCCGGCCGCGGCCGCGGGGGCACGGTGGTGCTGCTGACCTTCGGCACGGGCATCGGCAGCGCCGTCTTCGTCGACGGCGCCCTCGTCCCCAACACCGAGCTCGGGCATCTGGAGCTGAACGGCCACGAGGCGGAGAAGCGGGCGTCCAGCAAGGCCAAGGAGGACTACGACCTGAGCTGGGAGCGCTGGGCGCGCCGGGTCCGCAAGTACCTCGCGCATGTCGAGATGCTCTTCAGCCCCGAGTTGTTCATCATCGGCGGCGGCGTCAGCCGGAAGTCCGAGAAGTTCCTGCCCCTCATCGAGGGCATCAAGGCGGAGATCGTCCCCGCCCAGCTGCAGAACGACGCGGGAATCGTCGGCGCGGCGATGCACGCGGCGGAGCACGGCTGAGACGACTGGGGCCGCCGCGTCCGCCCGAGCCGCCGGGGGTGTGCCCCCGGCGGCAACCCGGCGTATCAGGGCCGAGTGCGGACGGCGGCTCCCGATGGCGACGCAGCCTCGGTGCGGGCCGACGCAGGGTCGCGCGTCCGCGCGGGGTGCCCGCGACCCCTGCCGCCGGCTGCGCCACTCCGGAGCGCGCCGGCGTCGGGTCGCGCGTCCGGGCGCAGGCCGGCGGGCGCGCCCCCGAAGGGCACCCGCCGTGCCCGTGCGGGGTACCGATACCTGCCCCGTACGGACGGCGCACCCGCCGCCTCAGCCCGCCATGCGCTTGCGCATCGCCCGTCTCCGCGCCGCCCGGACCACCCGCCGCGCCAGTGCCGTCACGCCCGCGATCAGCGTGCCCGTGTACAGCCAGGGGGCCTGGGTGGCGAGCGCGGCCACCAGGCTCATCAGCCTGCCGAGGAGCCCCGTGTCCCCGTCGATCACCGGCAGCAGGCCCACGGCGAACCCGATCGGCACCACGACGGGCGCGGTCAGCAGGTCTCCCTTGCGGACCCACAGCGCGGTCAGCACGCACACCGGCAGGAACAGCACCCCGTAGACGGTGGAGCCGCCGCCGAGGAGCAGGTCGAGACCGCCCAGCAGGAACATGACGGCCCCGCAGAACAGTCCGGCGCCCAGACCGGTCAGCCGCGGACCGGACGGGCGCCGCGGCTCGGGCGCCGGGGCCGCCGCGGGAACGGTCGGACGCCGTGCCGCGGGAGGCCGCCGTGCCGGGGGCACCGGCGGCCTGTCTCGTCGCGGTCCGTGCTGCTGGTGTCGCGTCCTGTGCTGCTCCACTGGACCAACCTAGGTCTGCTTATGTGGTGAATAGCCCGCCAGACACGCCGGGTGTCGCAGCCTGGCCAAGCGTTCGAACCGTCGCGGGGGACCGGGTACGACACGCCGTAGACTGGTGGATCGGCCGCCTGGCCGCCAGTCTCCTCACGTACGGGAAGTCGCAACGTGTCGCTCACGATCGGAATCGTCGGTCTGCCGAACGTCGGCAAGTCGACCCTGTTCAACGCCCTGACCAAGAACGACGTGCTCGCGGCCAACTACCCGTTCGCCACGATCGAGCCGAACGTCGGTGTCGTGGGCGTGCCGGACGGTCGCCTCGCCCAGCTCGCCTCGATCTTCAAGTCGGAGCGGATCCTCCCGGCCACCGTCGACTTCGTCGACATCGCCGGCATCGTGCGCGGCGCCAGCGAGGGCGAGGGGCTCGGCAACAAGTTCCTCGCGAACATCCGCGAGTCGGACGCGATCTGCCAGGTCATCCGCGCCTTCAAGGACGAGAACGTCGTCCATGTCGACGGCAAGGTGTCGCCGAAGGACGACATCGAGACGATCAACACCGAGCTGATCCTCGCCGACCTCCAGACCATCGAGAAGGTCCTGCCCCGGCTCCAGAAGGAGTCGCGGATCAAGAAGGACATCGGTCCCAAGGTCAAGGCGGTCGAGGAGGCCCAGGAGATCCTGGAGAAGGGCGACACGCTCTTCGCGCACGGCATCGTCCAGGGCAGCGAGCGCGCCGAGCTCCTGCACGACCTGCACCTGCTCACCACCAAGCCCTTCCTGTACGTCTTCAACGTCGACGAGGACGAACTGATCGACGAGGACTTCAAGAACGAGCAGCGCGCGCTGGTCGCCCCCGCCGAGGCGATCTTCCTCAACGCCAAGCTGGAGGCCGACCTCGCCGAGCTGGACGAGGACGAGGCGCTGGAACTCCTGCAGTCCGTCGGCCAGGACGAGCCCGGCCTCGCCACCCTCGCCCACGTCGGCTTCCGCACCCTCGGCCTCCAGACCTACCTGACGGCCGGTCCCAAGGAGTCCCGCGCCTGGACCATCAAGAAGGGCGCCACCGCCCCCGAGGCCGCCGGTGTCATCCACACCGACTTCCAGAAGGGCTTCATCAAGGCGGAGGTCATCTCCTTCGAGGACCTCCTGGAGTCCGGCTCGGTCACCGAGGCCCGCGCCAAGGGCAAGGCCCGCATGGAGGGCAAGGACTACGTGATGCGCGACGGGGACGTGGTGGAGTTCCGCTTCAACGTCTAGTGCCTGATTCCTTGACCTGTTGAACTGCGGGTCAGAGGCAAGAAACCCCAGGTCAGGGGCCGGATCGCAAGGTCTGGCCCCTTCCTTTTCCTCCACCTGATTCCGGCCTTTTCCGGGGAGCGTGCTGACTTGGTGCTGACCCGCTGACGGTGTCCGTATCAGCCCTGACCTGGTGTTCCGCTGGCGCTTGAGGGCGGCTGGGGGGAGGGGTGCCACCCAGGACAGCAGGACGTACCGGCACGGCTTCCCGCGGGCCGTCTTTATGCAAGAACGCGCATAGTCGTGAGAGCGCATGGACGGTTGTGCATGGCGCCCGTACGGTCGTCCTGGGTGGCTCAGCAGGGAGCCGGAGACCAGGGGGTTACGCATGTCCGAACGTGCTGGGCTGATCCGACTGACAGGCAATGAGCGTTTTCCCACCTCAGTGCCTGTGCCAGGACCTTCGGTTCCAAGGCGCCTCCGACTGGCTGTATAAGTGAGCATCGCTCACTTATACAGCCACTCTGACTACATCTGGGTCAGGGCCAGGACCCCAGCGTGTGGACTGCCAGGAAAACGCAGAGCGTCAGCTGCACCGCCCCGATAACTCGGTGCCCGATCCGCAGCAGCACGAAGGCCGTTACGCCGACCGCCAGGGCCAGAGCGCCGAAGCCCAGAACTGGCGCCCAGTCCAGGGGCGGCACGCTGGTCGCTGTCTGTCTGGAGCTGGCGTCCATCCGGCCCAGCCCTCGGACGGCAAGCGCGATGACGACCAACAGCCCGGCCGCCACGTCCGCCACCAGTACGAGAAGCAGGAGACAACCTGCGGTGAGGGCGCCCTCTCCGCTGAAGGGCTGCTTGTCGGCTAGTTCGGGCATGGCTCAACGATCGCGCGGAATCCACCCTTCCGAACGATCCGTCGCCGACTCGCAACCCAGGCGTACTCCGCTCTTCATGGGCCTACCCGGGCCCGGAGATCACTCAAATTTCGGTAACACACGATCAATGCCCGCTGTCAAAGGACGCCGTTCCATAGGGCGAGCTCACGCTCACGGGGACCGGCTGCATTCGGCAACAGCATCGGGTGAGCGCGGCCGGGCTCGCGCCGCGCGGCGGCGCCTTGTTTTCGAAGGCTCAGCGCCCACCAGGACCCATGTCAGGGGAGGTTCTGACACAGGCACTCAGCTTGTCATTTAACGTTCAGAGTCATCGTCAGATCCTTGGACGTCTCTGTGCCCATACCGCTCTGGTCCCTGCCTGCTGTTAGCCGAACAAGTGGCTGATGCCGCCTTGGCCGTCCGCTCCGTTCCACACCACAGCCCCCAACCAGAACGGGAACCAGAACACCTGCTCCGGTAGTAAGGGGGCGGCGATGAACCAGCCGACGGGCAGGACAGCGAACAGCAGGCAGCAGCACCAGCCACTCCTGCCAGAAGCGGACGATCGCCGTGTTGGATTTGTAGACACCACGCGAAGGTAGGCGGTACTCACAATGCGCGTATGAGTAACCGTACTTACGGCGTCAACTACGGTGCTGCTGGGATGCCCGCCGTAGCTGGATGGCGTCCCGCCGGACGGTGCAGCCGGTCACGTTCACGGAATGCGCGGGCCGGCGCCGCATCGGCGCCGCGGTCCGGGGCCACCGACGGGTCGTGCGGGTCGTCCACCACCGGCCCACCCAGGGGCGACCAGCGGCGGCACCGGCCGCGGACACGTACAGGCCGAATCGGGGTCCGGTCTCGTCCCGCGTGAGCCACGGCACCGCCCGGGCTCTCCCGGGAGCCCCGGTCCCGCAGGGCGCTGTGGTGTTGGCTGTGGGGCAGGTCGGCGTGACTGGGGCCGGTATTTCAGACCTTGACGACCTCTACGGAAGGGCCGGACAGGAGCGTCAGGTCCTCGGGGTCGGAAGTGAGGACGGTGACCGGCGGGGGCGCGTTGCGGGCGATGACGGCGAAGGCGGCGTCGATGGCGTACTTGTGGCCGTGGAGATGATGGGTGCGCAGGAGGGCGGCGGCCTCGTCGGTGACCTTCTTGGTGACGTCGTGAACGTCGATGCGGGAGAGGACCCACTTGATGCGGGCCGGGTGGATCCGCTCGTAATCGGCCTCAAGGGTGGTCATGGCGCTGGTGGCCACGCGGATGCCCTCCTCCGATGCCGCCTGGACCAGGGCCACGACGGTGCGGTCCTTGCGGTAGAGCTTGGAGAGTCCTTCGCTGTCGAGCAGCAGGGTGCCAGGCATCAGGCGGCGGCACCGCCGACCTGTCGGTGGTCATGGCGCAGCAGCGCGCGGGCGGCCTCGACCTCCTCGCGGGTGAGCTCGTCGTTGTCGGTCTCGAAGTCGGCGACGATCTCCCGAAGCTTGTCCATGGCGACCCGTTGTTCCAGGGCTTCGGCGACGTAGGCGGAGAAGCCGCCGGGCCCGACGTGGGCGCGTACGGCCTCGGCAAGGTCCTCGGGCAGGCTGATGGAATACTTTTTGCTACTGCTCATGGTGCCGATCCTACCGGTGGTCGTAACTCTGTGGGTGCGAATGGCCAGGGCGGCACGGGGGAGGCTGCCCGGTCCGCAGGCAGTCCGCAGTACGGTCGTAAACACTCATCGGAGGCCAACGCAACCAAGCGGTGAAAGCGCCGGTCAGCGCCCTGGGCCGGGCTCCGCCGCAGGTCAGGATCAGGTCGCAGGCATTCCGCTTCAACGTTTAGTCGCCGCCGTAGCGTGGTTCGCCGCGCGCTGGCAAACGTGCAGGTCAGTGGGGTCGGTCCAGGGCACGGAAGCGCAGCGGGTCCAGCGAGCCGGGCTCCACCTCCAGGTGGTAGCCGCCCGCTCCCCGGACCAGCCATCGCGAGGGGCTCCGGGCCGGCAGCTCAGGTTCGAGCAGGCGGCGGAGTGCTCCGATGTGCCGCTGCGCCACATTCACGGCGCCGTGCGAGATGCGGCTCATCCATGACCGCGCCTTGATATGCGAGGTCCGCGACTGCAGCAGTACCTCACCGCGTCTGCGGCGTGCCGCCAGCACCGACGAAGGGGGACGAGGGCTGTTCCTCGTCGCCCAGCTCGCCCAGCGCTGGGGGACCCGCTACACATCGACCGGAAAGGTCATCTGGACGGAACAGTCACTTCGCTGAGGGCGCCCTCCTGCCGCACATGGTCACCAACGTGCCTACGGGGACTTCAGCGCACGCCGTCCCACAGCAGGCGTTCCTGCCCGCGCGGGTCGTCCTCGCACACGGGGGCGTTCGCGAAGACCATCGTGGTGCGGGAGGTCGTGTCGTAGGCGGGCCATCCGGGGTTGCCGGTCTTCGCGAAGGAGAGCCAGGCCTCGTGCATCGCGTCCGCGAGGGGCTGGGGTGGGTGGGGGCCCACCAGGGGGGTGTACGAGGGGTCCTGGAGACGGTTGAAGACGAAGGGGAGTTCCAGGGCGTGGCAGGCGCCCAGATGGCCCCCGAACCGCGGGGAACGCCAGGCGAATTCGTAGACGTGGGAGCCCGGGACCGACTCGGCCAGCCGGACGGCGGGGATGCGGTAGAACCAGTCCGTCGCCACCGCGGAGAGGAGTTCGCCCGCGGTGGCTGCGGGGCGGGTCGCCCGGTAGACGGGGAGGGCCTTGGCCGGGTCGAGGCCGTAGGCCGTCGCCGCGGTGTGGAGACCGGCTTCGGAGATCCTCTCCAGGAGGCCCGTGGGGACCAGGAACAGGCGGTTCTCCTCGCGGTTGCTGCCGATCAGGAGGTCGACTCCGCAGTCGGGGCCGGGCAGGGTCAGGCCGTCCGTGATCGGTTCGAACGGCATCAAGTTGAGCACCGCCTCCCCCCACAGGGCCGGGTCCGGGCGGGCGCTCACCTCCGCGCGGAGCTGCGCCTGGGCGGGGAGGAGGTCGGCCAGGGGGACCCCGGCGAAGGCCTCCGGAGTCGCCTCGATGCCGAGCTTCGCGGCCAGCCGGGACGCGATCAGGGCCGCCGAGGACGGACGCAGGAAGTGGTGGCAGGCGCCGCTCTGCAGGATCGCCCGGTGGAACAGCCCGCGGGCCAGGCCGGTCGACAGCAGGACGCCGATGCCCATCGCGCCCGCCGACTCGCCGAAGACCGTCACCCGGTCGGGGTCGCCGCCGAAGGAGGCGATGTTGGCCCGGATCCAGCGCAGGGCGGCCACCTGGTCCAGCAGCCCGCGGTTGTCCGGCACGCCGGGAAGGTGGAGGAAACCGTCCGAGCCCAGGCGGTAGTTGAGGGTGACGCAGACGACACCGCCGCGGGCGAAGGCGCTGCCGTCGTACCCCGGCGCCGAGCCGGAGCCGTTGGAGAACGCCCCGCCGTGCAGCCACACCATCACCGGCAGACCGGCCCCGCGCTCCGGGGCGGGCGTCCAGATGTTGAGGTTCAGACAGTCCTCGCCGGGGATGTCGTTCTCCGGGATGAGGGCGTCGAAGGGCGGCGCGTAGGGCGCGTGCGGCGCGGTCGGGCCGTAGGCCGTGGCGTCGCGCACGCCCGCCCAGGGCTCGGGCGGGCCCGGCGCCAGGAAGCGGCGGGGGCCGAACGGCGGGGCGGCGTAAGGGATGCCCAGGAAGGACGCCACGCCGCCGTCCGCGGAAGTGGAAACACTGCCGCGGACGGCGCCCTGTTCGGTGGTGCGTACCGTGGTGCATGGTGTCATGCCGTGAGGATCCCCAGCAGGGCCGCGCCGAACTCCTCCGGGCGTTCCAGGTGCACCGCGTGCCCGGCGTCGGGGACGGCGACCTCGCGGACCGTGCCGCCGTGCGCCGCGTAGCGGTCCAGGACGTGGCGGGTCTGCGCCACCATCGGCTGGGCGGGCGTTCCGTCCCAGCCGGGCACCGCGCCGATCGCGCCCAGGTGCGCCAGGTCGAACATCGAGGTGTCCGAGACGATCACGTCGTCCTCGCCGCGGATCCACAGCACCGGCGGCCTGGGCTCGATCAGATGCAGCTCGTCGAGGCGGAAGTACAGCGGGGAAAGGCAGTTGAGGACACCCCGGGTGCCGGGGGCCACACCCGGCCAGGCCGTCGACGGCACGCTGTCGCCCGGGTAGTGGTCGTCGCCGGTGCGGGTGGTGAGCATGGAGTCGACGTAGGCGTCCTCCTGCTCGCCCTCGGGGCGCCACGGCGGCTTGACGTAGCAGTTCGCCAGGACGGAGCGGGGCGCCACCGGGGAGTCCTCGCCGCGCTCGCCCTTGGCCAGCAGAGCGACGAACTCCGGGTTGGCCGTGCCGCCGCCCGAGCCCGACCCGTCCTCGGAGTTGAGGGTTCCGTCCACCCCGTGCGTGCCGCCGAAGCCGTACGGGGAGACCGGGTTGACCAGGGTCAGGGAGCGCACCGCGGCCGGGTGGTCGCTCAGGTACTGCATGATCACGCCGCCGCCCATGGACCAGCCCACCAGGTGCGCCCGGTCGATCCCGAGGGCCGCCAGCAGCGCGGCGAGGTCGTCGGCGTGGTCGCGCAGGCCGCGCGTGGCGTCGATGGGCAGCGGGTCGGTGCCGCCGAAACCGCGCAGGTCCGGCGCGATGGGCCGGTAGCGCTCCGGCAGCAGGGCCATGGTGGGGTGCCAGAAGGCGGCGGAGGAGACGTTGCCGTGGACGAAGACGACCGGTTCGCCCTCGTCCCGGAGGTCGGTGATCCGGACGGTGAGGCGGTCGGTGGGTACCCGGCGGGTGCGGATGCTGCTGGTCATCGTCATCTGGTCCTTTGATCCTTTACGAGAGCCAAGTGGCGATCCGGTCGGCGGCCGAGCCGTTCCAGCCCAGCTCCAGGTGGTTGGCCCCGGCGACGGTGGCGGTGCCGCCGACCGTGGGGATGCCCGTGGTGTCGAGCGCGCTGGCGGTGAAGACGACACCGTCGCTCGGCCCGCGGTTCTCGTTGAAGATGCCGACGACGGTGGGGGATCCGCCGGCCAGCAGGTAGGTGGTGACGGAGGCGGGTACGCCGGCGTCGTGCAGCGGCTTGATCAGCGAGCCGGCGTCGATGGCGGCCTGGATGCCGCTGCCGGCGGTGTAGAAGCCCTGGCCGCCGTAGTACGTCGTGTACCAGTCCTGCGCGGCGCCGTCGACTCCGTACCTGCCGTCCCAGCGGGCCAGCATCTGCCGCTGGCCCGGGTAGTTGTCGTAGCCGCCGGAGGGCGTCATCGAGAACTCGGGGTGCGCGGTGTACAGGCCGTAGCAGGTCATCCGCGAGTGCGGGGAGGGCGCGTTGACCGTGCCGCCGCACTCGGGCCAGATGGAGAAGTCGTGCGCCCAGCCGTGAGCGTACGGGTAGTCGTAGCCGCCGTTGGGGCCGCCCACGGTGATCAGCCTGCGCACGTCACCGGCGTACGCCCGCCCCCAGCTCGGCTTCAGCGACGACACGTACGCGCGGGTCGACATCTCGCCCTTGCTCCAGCCGACGAGGTCGACCTTGGTGACGCCGAGCTTCGCCTTGATGGCGGCGATGGCGTCGCCGACGATCTGCGCCTGCATCAGGTTGTCGCCCTGCTTGTGCGCGAAGCCGACGGCGAAGACGCGGTGGCCGCGTGCGGACAGGTACTGCATCAGCCCGGTGGACGGGCAGGACAGGGCGCCGCAGCCGTAGCCGCCCGCCTCGCCCGGGTTGGCCCAGGCGCGGTCCGCGGTGTCGTTGGCGCCGTGCACGAGCAGGACCGGTGTGGTGCGGCTGCCGGTGTTCCAGCCGGGGGCCGAGTAGAGCAGGAAGCGGCTGGAGGACGGGCGGGAGACCCCGCCGAAGTACGTGACCCGCTTTCCGTCCTGGTCGCCGCGGCCGTCGGCCGGGTAGCCCTCGGTGCGGAATCCCGGGGTGGTGTCGAGGTAGCGCTCCACGCGCTCCCAGCCGTTGGTGACGGTGCCGGCTCCGTAGCTCGCCTCGAGGGTGAGGTACGACGGCGGCGCTTCGGCGGCCGACGCGGTGCCGGCGCCGGCCACCGGTCCGGCCGCCACGGCCATCAGCAGGGCGAGCAGCATCCGCCACCGGCCCGCACGGCTTCGTCCGTTCGGCATGTTCCCGCCCTCTCCTTCGCGCATCCACGGCTCCGTCCCGCTGCGGCGGCCCACATTAGGCACGGGAGACATTAGGCACGGGAGACAGAGGGAGGGCATGTGTGCGAGACCCATAAGGAGGGCGGTCTGTATGGGGCTTCAACCCGCGGGTCGGGGGATGCGCGGTCTCCGGCCGGGTCGGGCCACCGGCTGGAGACCACGGACTCAGGCGGCCCGCGCCACCCGCCGCCGGCCACGCACCCGGTACCCGTACGCGGCCGGCACCACCGCCAGGCTGAGGAAGCTCAGCCCCACCTGCGGCCGGGTCTCCGGCATGACGACCATGACCGCGAGAACCCCGGCCATCCACGCGATGGTCACGTAGGACAGGTCCGGGAAGAGCCACAACTTCAGCCTGATCGGCTCGCCGCCCTCGCGCTCGATCGCAGCCCGGCCGGGGCTCCGGGGTGGGGCGGGTGGGTGTCAGGGGTGGGCCAGGCCCGACTTCAGGCCTGCGCCGCAGAGGGGGACCACCGCCGACTTTCCGGCGAGGGCGCCCCCGCGGATCGCCGCCCAGCAGGCCGCGCCCGTCGACTCGACGTACAGGCCGCGGGAGGCGAGGTCCAGTTGGGCGTGGCGGATGCCGTCCTCCGTCACGGTCAGGAACGTGCCGCCCGAGTCCCGTACCGCACGCAGGATCTGGCGGGCCCGGGGCGGACGCGGGATCGCGATGCCCTCGGCGTGGGTGGGGGCCACGGGGGTCGTGCCGGTGAGTTCCTCCGCGCCCTCCGCCCAGGCGTGGGCGAGCGGGGCGACCGCCGCCGCCTGCACCGCCCACAGCGCCGGGCGCCGGTCCAGCAGGCCGGCACCGAACAGCTCGGCGATCGCCAGCGCGGCGCCCAGCAGCAGCGTGCCGTTGCCCACCGGCAGGACCAGGACCTCCGGCAGGCGCCCGCCGAGGTCCTCCCACAGCTCGTGCACGTAGGTCTTGGTGCCGTGCAGGAAGTACGGGTTGTAGACGTGCGAGGCGTAGAAGGTGTCCGGCTCGTCCGCCGCGCGCTGCGCGGCCCCGCCCGCCGCCGCGCGGTTGCCGTCGACCAGTTCCACGCGGGCCCCGTGCGCCTCGATCTGCTCCAGCTTCTTCGCGGACGTGCCGAGCGGCACGTACACCGTGCACGGCAGCCGCGCGCGGGCGCAGTACGCGGCGATCGACGTACCCGCGTTGCCGCTGCTGTCGGCGACCACCCGGCGCGGGCCGGAGAGCAGCGCCAGCTCGGCCAGCAGCACCGCGCCCCGGTCCTTGAACGACAGCGTCGGCATCAGGAAGTCCAGCTTCGCCGAGACCTCGTCCGTCAGCGGCACGAGGGGGGTACGGCCCTCGCCGAGGGACAGCGTGGGCGCCGGCATCGGCAGCGTCTCCGCGTACCGCCACAGGGAGTTCACCCGCCCGGTGAGGGACTTCAGGGGCGCCGGAGTGGGGAAGAAGTCGAGGTCGAGCGGGCCGCGGCAGGTCGGGCAGCACCAGGCGAGGGAGTCGCCGGGGACGCGGACGCCGTCGGTGGGGCAGTAGCGGTCCGGCAGAGGTGTCATGGACGCAGGTTAAGGGGCGGCGTTCGCCGACGCCCCGTCATCTCTCCCGTACGGCACGTCCGTACGACACGTCCGTTTCTCGGCCCGGCCCCACGCGCCCATCGCCTCCGCTTTCCGTCCCGCGAAGGTGTGAGGGAGGCCGCTGGGGGCAGAAAGCGCCTGGGCATGCCTTCGCGCTCCGCAAGTCATCACTTCGAGTGATTCTCTGGCCCTCGCTTGCAAGTACAACCCGCGGTTGCCACGCTGTTGCCGTCTGTACAACTCGATGGGAGCGGCCAGTGACTTTCGGTGAGCAGCCGGCGTACCTGCGCGTCGCGGATGATCTCCGCAAGAAGATCGTCGACGGTCTGCTGCCCCCGCACACACGGCTTCCCTCACAGGCCAGGATCCGCGAGGAGTACGGCGTCTCGGACACGGTCGCGCTGGAGGCCCGCAAGGTGCTGATGGCCGAGGGGCTGGTCGAGGGCCGCTCCGGTTCGGGGACGTACGTGCGCGAGCGGCCCGTGCCGCGCCGGGTCGCCCGTTCCGGCTTCCGCCTGGCCGGCGGCGCCACGCCGTTCCGGCAGGAGCAGGCCGACGCCGAGGCGCGCGGCACCTGGGAGTCCGGCAGCACGCAGGCCGAGGCGAGCGGCGCCATCGCCGAACGGCTAGGCATCAAGCCCGGCGACCGCGTGATGCGCACCAAGTACGTGTTCCGGGACGCGGGCGAGGCGATGATGCTCTCCACCTCCTGGGAGCCGCTCGCGCTCACCGGCCGCACCCCGGTCATGCTCCCCGAGGAGGGCCCGCTCGGCGGCATGGGCGTGGTCGAACGCATGCGCGCCATCGACCTCATCGTCGACAACGTCACGGAGGAGGTCGGCGCCCGCCCCGGTCTCGCCGAGGAACTGCACGCCCTCGGCGGTGTCCCCGGCCATGTCGTGGTCGTGGTCCAGCGCACCTTCTACGCCTCCGGCCGCCCCGTCGAGACGGCGGACGTCGTGATCCCCGCCGACCGGTACCGGGTGGCGTACCACCTGCCGGTGAAGTAGGAGACGCGGCACAGGGGACGGGGGCAGGGGACCACCGCGGGGCGGAGGGTTGTGCGGAAACGGTGATTCCGCGGGGGTGGTGTGCGCCCCTTGGCGCCCGGACCGTCCGCCCGTCCGCCGCGCCGCCCCGCCCGGGCGCCGCATTCCGGCCGTTCTCGCAGGTCGCCATTGCGCCTGCCGCATGCCCACGAACGGATGTCCAGGGCACCTCGCACGGCGCGTTCGCCTCCGTGCGCCCCCGGGCGGCCGATTCCCGTACTGGCCGGTTGCCTACCTCTTTGTGAAAAGCCGTATTCGCTGCGTGAAGGTTGGGCGTAGGCTCAGGCATATGCGGAGTGCGGTTTCCTCAACGGGCGGGATGCGGCGGGGGCCGGGAGCCGGACGCACAGGGGCGGGAAGGAGCACTGGGGGCGCGATGAACGACGGCACGATCACCCTTCCCTGGCTCGTCGTCCGGCAGGACGACAACGGCAACCGGTACAGCGTGGGCAGGTACGCCACCCGCGCCGAGGCGCAGAAGATCGCGGAAAGCCTCGACGGTCCGGACACCCAGCTGTACTGGGTCGAACGGATCGGGCAGAGCGCCGGCGGCGACGGCTGACGACTTCGCCGTACGCCGGCCCGCTCCCGTAGGCTCCGGCGCATGAGCGAACGGATCGTGGTGGTCGGTGCCGCCCTGCTCGACGGCGGCCGCCTGCTCGCCGCGCGCCGCAGCGCGCCGCCCGAGCTGGCCGGCCGCTGGGAGCTGCCCGGCGGCAAGGTCGAGCCCGGTGAGCGCCCCGAGGCCGCCCTCGTGCGCGAGTTGCGCGAGGAACTCGGCGTCGAGACCGAGGCCGTCGAGCGCGTGCCGGGCAGCTGGCCGCTGCGGCCGCCGTACGAACTCCAGGTGTGGGCCGCGCGGCTGCGCCCCGGCTCCGCCGGCCCCAAGCCCCTCCAGGACCACGACGACCTGCGCTGGCTCACTCCGGCGGAGATCTGGAGCGTCCCCTGGCTCGACCAGGACGTGCCCGCCGTGCGGCAGACCCTCGCCCACCTCGGCGCCGGCCCGGCGGACGGTGCCCCGGAGGAGTGAGCGCCACCGTGTGCTCCGTTGCATTCCCGGAGCGTGCGAGACGTGGGACGCGCTCCGCGTACGCCGTTCGTGCCACACCACGCCGTCGTCTGCGCTACGGCCCCGCGGATCGCGGTACTCACGCCGGATACCGGGTATGCCTCCTTCAGTCCCATGAAACCGGACATGGGCAGGCTCGCGGGCCTGCGAAATGATCGGCGTGCCCGGGAAGTGAACGGCGTGATCGACACCGATGGCGACATCGCCGAGTGGACCTTTCCCGCGGACCCCGGCGCGGTGCGCTCGGCACGCGCCGCCGTCCGCGGCAAGCTGCGCAACTGGGACCTCGACGCGCTCGGCGACACCGCGGCCCTGCTGGTGAGCGAACTGGTCACCAACTCCCTGCGGTACGCGACCGGTCCCATCGGCGTTCGGCTGCGGCGCCCCGCGGACGTGCCCGAGGTGCTCCTGGTCGAGGTCTCCGACCCGCTGCCCGAGCCGCCCCACGAGCGCCCGGCCCGCGCGGACGACGAGTCGGGCCGCGGACTGCAACTGGTCGCCTCCGCCTCCCGCCGCTGGGGCACCCGGCCGGACGACACCGGCAAGACGGTCTGGTTCGAACTCGCCGTGCCGGGGTGAGCGGAGCGGGGTTCGACCCGGTCCTGCCTGGTTAGAAGACTGTTGGTGTTGTCGCAGGCCGGACCGGAAAGCATCGGGATGGTCCTGTGATCGTGAACACCGTGTCGTGCGGCGCCGTAGTGCTGGATACTGCGGGCAGCCGCCCCCGGTGACCGGTGCCGGGCGCGGTGAGCTGGAGGGGACGGTTCGCGTGAGCGAGATACCAGCGAAGGCCACGGAGTCCGAGGACCCGTCGGACGGCGCGAGGGCGGGATCCGCGGGCGGCGGTGCCGCCGACGGGGCGCCGTACGCCGACGCGATGTGGCAGAGCAGCCCGCCCGGCTCGATGTACGACTACATCAAGGTGGCCTCCTTCTCCATCGGCCCCGACGGACACGTCGACCAGTGGAGTCTGCGCGCCGAGCGCCTCTTCGGCATCTCCGCCGAACGCGCCGTCGGGATGGACCCCATCGAGGCGTTCGTCGACCCCGACCTGCGCGAGCACGGCCAGCGCAAGATGGCCGAGATCCTCGACGGGCGGGAGTGGACCGGCGTGGTCCCCTTCCGGATCCCGGACGACGAGGACGGCCGGCGCGGTGAGGAGGGACTCGCCGAGGTCTATGTGATGCCGACGACCACGGTGGAGGGCGACAGGGCCGCCGTGTGCACCGTCGTCGACGTCCGCACCCTGCGGCGGATCGAGACCGATCTCGCCGCCTCGCAGGCGATTTTCGGTCAATCCCCGTTCGGCTTCCTCCTGATCGACGCCGACCTCAAGGTCCGCCGCGCCAACGAGCGGTTCGCCTCCGTCTTCGGCGGCACGCCGGACGACCACCGGGGCAAGGGCGTGCGCGACTACCTGCCGCGCGGCGAGGCCGAGCGGGTCACCGCCACCCTGCGCCGGGTGCTGGAGGACGGCCAGTCCATCACGGACATGCACGTCTCCGGCTTCGTGCCGGGAACCGACGGGCGTCGCCACTGGTCCATCAACCTCTACCGCGTGCACAGCGGCAGCGGCCGGCCCATCGGCATCGCCTGGCTCGGGACCGACATCACCGGCCGCCGCGACGCCGCCCGCGAGGCCGCCGCCGCGCGCCGGAACCTCGCCCTCCTCAACGAGGCCGGCGCCCGCATCGGCAACTCCCTCGACCTGGAGACCACCGCGCGCGAACTCCTCGACGTCGTGGTCCCCGGCTTCTGCGACCTGGCGACCGTCGACCTCTACCAGGGCCTGCTGGCCGGCGACGAGACCCCGCCCGGACTCGCCGACGGCAGCGCCGGACTGCGCCGCGTCGCCTTCGCCAGCGCGGTCTCCGGCGCGCCGTTCGGCGGCACCGTCGCACACGTCGAGCTCGGCGCCGTCCACCACTATCCGTTCAACTCGCCCCGCGCGGACGCCCTGCGCACCGCCCGCCCGACGACCGTGCCCGGCGAGGACGGCGGCCTCGTGCAGACCACGCTGGCCGTGCCGATGGTCGCCCACGACACGGTGGTCGGACTCGCGCAGTTCGCCCGCACCAAGGGCAGCGAGCCGTTCGGCCAGCGCGACCGCGAACTCGCCGTCGAACTCGCCGCGCGCGCCGCCGTCTGCATCGACAACGCCCGCCTGTACCGGCGCGAGCACGAACGCGCGCTGATACTGCAGCGGTCCCTGCTGCCGCCCGGCGACCCGGAGGCCTCCGGCCTCGACATCGCCTGCCGCTACCTGCCCGGCAGTGCCGCCACCGGCCGGCCGAGCGAGGTCGGCGGCGACTGGTTCGACGTCATCGAACTGCCCGGCCACCGCACGGCGTTGGTCGTCGGCGACGTCATGGGCCGCGGTCTGCGCGCCGCCGTCGCCATGGGCGAACTGCGCACAGCCGTCCGCACGCTCGCCCTTCTCGACCTGGAACCGGCGGAGGTGCTGGCCCAGTTGGACGAGATCGCCCGCGGGCTAGGCGCGCCCGGCGGTGTCCAGCAGGCCACCCGGGCCGCCCGCCGCCCCCGCGAGGCCGACCTCTCCGAGGTGTACCTGGCGACGTGCATCTACGCCGTCTACGACGCGGTCACCCGACGGTGCACCTTCGCCAACGCCGGCCACCTGCCCCCGGTGCTCGTCGAACCCGGCGAGTCCGCGCTGATGCTGGACGTGCCGCCCGGCATGCCGCTCGGCGTGGGCGGCGAGCCCTTCGAGGAGGTGGAGGTCGAACTCCCCGAGGGCGCCCTGCTGGCGCTCTACACGGACGGCCTGGTCGAATCGCGCGACCACCCCCTGGACGAGGGCCTCCAGGCCTTCGTCGGAGCCCTCACGGACCCCTCCCGCCCCCTGGAGGACGTCTGCGACCACATCCTCAACACGCTGGGCTCCCACCACGGCGAGGACGACATCGCGCTGCTGATGGCCCGCGTCCAGGGCCTGCCCGCCGAGTCCGTCGGCGACTGGGCCCTGCCACGCGAACCCCGCAGCGTCGGGCGGGCCCGTGAGTACGCCCGCGCCCAGCTGACCGCCTGGGACCTCGAACCGCTGATCGACACCACCGAACTCCTCGTCAGCGAACTGGTCACCAACGCGCTGCGCTACGGCGAGGGCGAGATCAGGCTCCGCCTGCTGCTGGACCGCACCCTGGTCTGCGAGGTGTGGGACTCCGGCCTCGTCCAGCCGCGCCGCCGCCGCGCCCGCGACACCGACGAGGGCGGCCGCGGCCTCCAGCTCGTCGGCCTGCTCAGCGCCGCCTGGGGCTCGCGCCGCACCCCCCGCGGCAAGACGGTCTGGTTCGAACTCCCGCTGCCCGACGGGGAGAACGTCCTGACCGACCCGGCGGAGGCACTGCTGAGCCTGTTCTGACCGCCCGCCCGGCCAGGCCTACGCCGGTTTCGGGCGGCGGCGCGCCCGGGTGCCCGGGCCGCCGTAGCAGGCGGGCGGACCGCCGTCGGGGTCCTCGCCCAGGAGGATGCCGCCGAGCACCGCCGCGGTGGCGCCGGCGGACGGGTCGCCGGCGATGCTCGGGTTGCCGTGCAGGCGCACGTCCTGTTCGGCGAGTTCGCGGGCCTGGCGGGCCAAGGCGTCGGCGGTCCGCGGGTCGGCCGGCAGGAGGCGCCAGGCCTCCGCCAGCCGGATGCGGGCCGTGGCGCCGACCACGCCCCGGTGCGTGCCGACGAAGTCGTCGGCGGCGGCGAGGGCGCTGCGCGCGACGAGTTCCTCGGCGGCCGACAGGACACCGGAGCGCCGGGTGCCGACCGGCGCGGTCGCCCGTACGATCCGCCGCAGCGCGTCCAGCGGGTCGTACGGCCCCGCGGCCGGCTGGGCGCGAACGCGTACGTGGGCCAGCTCCAGGTCGGCGTGCGTGACGCGGGCGCGCAGCTCACCGGCGGCGGCGTCGACGGGGACGGCGACCGAGGACGCGCCGGGCACGGGGGCGGGCGCCGCGCCGGAGGCGCCGGGCGTGTCCGCGCCCGCGCCGGGCGAGGGCCGCGACGCCGCTCCGGGGCCCGGGGTGCCGGGGGAACCGGCGGTCAGCTGTGCGGTGGCGGACTCGGCCGCGCGCCGGATCGCCTCCACGTCCGCCTCCGCGCCGCTGAGCGCCGCCGGTACGAGGCGCCCGGCGGTCGACAGCTCCTCGGCCAGCCGTTCGACGCCGTGCACGAACACCCCGATCTGGGCGACCGCGCCCTCGGCCACGCGCAGGTGACGGGCGGCCGCCGCGGCGTCTCCCGCGTCCGCCGACTGGTGCGCCCGGTTCAGCCGGGAGGTGGCCAGCAGCAGCCGGTCCTTGGCCAGCTCCACGTGTCCCGTGACGGGTGCGACGGCCGCCGGCCCGTACCGTTCGCGCAGTCCGGCGACGGTCGAAGCGGCGGCTCCCGTGCGCCCCGCCAGCTCACGGAACCGTGCCTCCGCGACCTCCAGCGCCTCGCGCGACCCCCGGTCCAGGCCACGCAGTTCGTCGAACGGGGCGGCCTCCGCGTCCAGCAGCCGTCCCGCCTCCTCGCAGCGTCCGACCACGCCGGCCAGCGCCTGCGTCCGGGCCGCCGCGTCCTCGGGGACACCGTGGTCGTAGCGCTCCCGCATCCGGCAGGCGGCGGCGAGCTCGGCGTCCGCCTCCCGCACCGCCCGCGCGAACGGCTCGACGGCCGCCGCGCCGAACCGCGCCTCGGCGAAGCCGAGTTCCTCCCGGCTGGTGCGCACCCAGTCGTCCGCGAGGGCGATCAACTCCGTTGAATGCCGGTCGAGTTCGCCGGACGGCGGCGGTGACCGCCACGGCACGGACGGCGGGGCGGGGCCGCCGCCCGGGGTCGTACGGGTCCTGGCCCGCCGGGTCCGCCGGACGTACGCGTACCCGGCGAGCACACCCGCCGTGCCCACCGCCACGAGCGGCAGGGCGAGATAGCCCGGCGACGTCTCGTCGTGCCGAGGTGCGGCGGTGGCGGTCACCGGACGGGTCTCGGGGAGCGCAACCGCGGTGCCGCTGTTGATCGTCATCCCCGGAAGCAGCAGCCACACGATGCCCGCCGCGCCGGCCAGCACGATGTGCGCCACCCGCCCCGACAGCCGGCGGGCCGCGCACCGCGGCCGGGCCGCCCGGAACACCGATGCCGTCACATTCGGGAGCGTATGACCCCCCGAGCGGGCACGCGACCGGGCCGCGGCACTGGTGGGGCAGACGGGACACGGCAACACGGGAGGGGCCCCGACATGAAGAACACCACCGGCGAGCAGGAGAGCGCCGAACCGAGGCCCACGCCCGGCGGGGGGCCCGCGTCCGACCCGGAGAACGCCGCCGGCCGGGAGAACGCCGCCGGCCGGGAGACTGCCGCCGCGGCGGACGCGTCCGGTGCGGCGGGCGGGCCCATCGGTGGAGCCGATGGCACCGGCGCGGAGAACCTGACCGTCACGGGCGGCGAAGCCGACGGTACGCGCGGCACCGCCGGCGCGGAGGGCGGGACGGGCGGGGAGGACGTCACCGCCGCGGCGAACGCGCCCGGTGCGGGCGACGTGGCCGTCCCGCAAGAGCCCACCGGTGCCCAACGCGAACCCGGCACCGCGCCCGCCGACCCCGGCCAGGGCCGAGCGGGTCCGGTCCGGCGCTCGCGGCGTGGTCTTCGCTGGGTTCGGAGGGTCGCCCTCGCGCTGGTGCTGCTGCTGGTGCTGCCGTTGGCCGGGGCCGAGGCCGCCCTTCGCGTGAACTACATGGGTGACCTCGCCGACGGGACGTACACCAGGGGGCAGGACGCGATCTGGCTCGGGCATGCCTGGGTGGACGGGCGGAAGAAGGACGCCGATGTCGCCGCCCTCGCCCGCCGGCTGCGCGGAACCGGTATCCGTGACCTGTATGTGCACGCGGGTCCGCTCGAACACGACGGCACCCTGCCGGAGTCGGCGTACTCCAGGGCCGGTTGGCTGATACCCGCCGTGCACCGCGCGCTGCCCGGCGTCCGTGTGCAGGCCTGGCTCGGGGACGAGCTGGCCACCGAGAGCCCGGACGGGATGCGGCTGGAGCGGGCCGCGACGCGCGCGGCCGTGGTCACCTCCACCCGCGAGATCCTGGCGGCCGGTTTCGACGGAGCGCACTTCGACCTGGAGCCGCTGCACTCGGGCGACCGCGACTACCTCGGCCTGCTCGACGACCTGCGCGCCGTCACCCGCGCCCACAACGTCCCCCTGTCCGTCGCCGCCCACCAGATCGACCCGCTGCCGGCCTTCCACAGCCTGTGGGGCACGCTCACCAACCACCCCAAGTGGTGGTCGCAGGCGTACTTCGCCCAGGTCGCCCGCCGCGTCGACCAGATCGCCGTGATGTCGTACGACACCATGCAGCCGCTGCCGAGCCTGTACGGCGGCTACGTCGCCCAGCAGACCTCCCTCGCCCTGGAGGTCACCCCGCCCACGACCGACCTGCTGATGGGCCTGCCGTTCTTCCACGACAACCGCTTCGGTCACCGCGCCTCCGCCGAAACCGTCCCCGCCGCCGTCCGCGGTGTCCGCCTCGGCCTCTCCCGCACGGACGCCGGCCGCGAGCGCTTCGGCGTCGCGCTGTACGTCGACTTCGCCGCCACGGAGGACGACTGGACGGCGTACCGGGAAGGCTGGGCCCGCCGGTCATGATCACGGCGTCGGTCCAGGCCCCGGTACAGGACCTACGACGACCGCCGCCCGATCTTCGACCCCAGCCACACCAGCGGGTCGTACTTGCGGTCGACGGCCCGTTCCTTCAAGGGGATCAGCGCGTTGTCGGTGATCCTGATGCCCTCGGGGCAGACCTCCGTGCAGCACTTGGTGATGTTGCAGTAGCCGAGGCCGTGCTCGTCCTGCGCCGCCCGCTTGCGGTCCAGGCCCGTGTCCGCGGCGGCGTCCAGCGGGTGCATGTCGAGTTCGGCGACGCGCATCAGGAAACGCGGGCCCGCGTACGCCCGCTTGTTGTCCTCGTGGTCGCGCACGACATGGCACACGTCCTGGCACAGGAAGCACTCGATGCACTTGCGGAACTCCTGCGACCGGTCCACGTCCTCCTGGAACATGCGGTACTCGCCCGGACCGAGACCGGCCGGCGGGACGAACGCCGGAACCTCGCGCGCCTTGGCGTAGTTGTAGCCGACGTCCGTCACCAGGTCGCGCACGACCGGGAAGGCGCGCAGCGGGGAGACGGTGATCGTCTCCTCGGGCTCGAAGACCGACATACGGGTCATGCACATCAGCCGGGGCCGCCCGTTGATCTCCGCGGAGCACGAACCGCACTTGCCCGCCTTGCAGTTCCAGCGCACGGCGAGGTCCGGCGCCTGGGTGGCCTGGATCCGGTGGATGAGGTCCAGGACCACCTCGCCCTCGTTGGCCTCGACCGTGAAGTCCTCCAGGCCCCCGCCCCCCGCGTCGCCCCGCCACACCTTGAAGCGGGCCTCGTAGCTGCTCATTCGTACAGCTCCTCTTCGGCGAGGTACTTGACCAGCTCCTCCTTCTCGAAAAGGGCGAGCAGGTCGGAGCGGATGGGTTCGGTGGTCTCCCGGGAGAGCGTGATCTGGCCGCGCACGGGGTCCGTCGCCGCCAGCCCGCCCGTCGGGTCGGTCAGCCGGCACAGCAGGTTGATCCGGCGCCAGTCGCGATCCATCGCGGGGCAGTCCTCGCGGGTGTGCCCGCCGCGGGACTCCGTGCGCTCCAGCGCGGCCCGCGCCACGCACTCGCTGACCAGCAGCATGTTCCGCAGGTCGAGCGCGAGGTGCCAGCCGGGGTTGAACTGCCGGTGCCCCTCGACCCCGGCCCGCCGCGCCCGTACCCGCAGCTCGGCGAGCTTCTTCAGGGCCTGCTCCATCTCGCCCTCGCGGCGGATGATGCCGACCAGGTCGTTCATGGTCTGCTGGAGTTCCTGGTGCAGGGTGTACGGGTTCTCCGGCGGCCCGCCCGCGGGCTCTCCGCCCTGCTCGCCCTCCGCCGAGAACGGCCGCAGCGCCTCCGCGGCCGCCGCGTCGACCTGGGCGTCGTCCACGCGCGGGCGTCCGGGCGCGGCCCCCGTCGCGTACTCGGCCGCGTGCCACCCGGCCCGGCGCCCGAACACCAGCAGGTCGGACAGCGAGTTGCCGCCGAGCCGGTTGGAGCCGTGCATGCCGCCCGCGACCTCCCCGGCCGCGAACAGTCCCGGCACCCCGCGGGCCGCCGCCGTGTCGGAGTCGACCGCGACACCGCCCATCACGTAGTGGCAGGTCGGCCCGACCTCCATCGGCTCCGCCGTGATGTCGACGTCGGCCAGCTCCTTGAACTGGTGGTACATCGAGGGCAGCCGGCGCCGCACGACCTCGGCCGGCATCCGCGTCGACACGTCCAGGAACACCCCGCCGTGCGGTGAGCCGCGGCCCGCCTTGACCTCGGAGTTGATCGCGCGGGCGACCTCGTCACGGGGCAGCAGTTCCGGCGGGCGCCGGTTGTTGTCCGGGTCCTCGTACCAGCGGTCCGCCTCGTCCTCCGACTCGGCGTACTTCTCCTTGAAGACGTCGGGGATGTAGTCGAACATGAACCGCTTGTCCTCGGAGTTGCGCAGCACCCCGCCGTCGCCGCGGACCGACTCGGTGACGAGGATGCCCTTCACCGACGGCGGCCAGACCATACCCGTCGGATGGAACTGCACGAACTCCATGTTCAGCAGCGGTGCCCCGGCGAGCAGCGCGAGCGCGTGCCCGTCGCCGGTGTACTCCCACGAGTTCGACGTCACCTTGAACGACTTGCCGATGCCGCCGGTCGCGACGACGACCGCGGGCGCCTCCAGCACGAAGAAGCGGCCGGACTCGCGCTCGTAGCCGAAGACCCCCGAGACGCCGTTGCCGTCCTTGAGGACCCTGGTCACCGTGCACTCCTGGAAGACCTTCAGACGGGACTCGTAGTCCCCGGTCTCCCTCTTGTCCTCCTGCTGCAACGAGACGATCTTCTGCTGGAGCGTGCGGATGAGCTCCAGGCCGGTGCGGTCGCCGACGTGGGCCAGGCGCGGGTACTCGTGCCCGCCGAAGTTGCGCTGCGAGATCCGGCCGTCCTTCGTACGGTCGAACAGCGCGCCCCAGGTCTCCAGCTCCCACACCCGCTGCGGGGCCTCCTGCGCGTGCAGCTCGGCCATCCGCCACTGGTTGAGGAACTTCCCGCCGCGCATCGTGTCGCGGAAGTGGACCTGCCAGGTGTCGTGCTCGTTGGCGTTGGCCATGGCCGCCGCGATGCCGCCCTCGGCCATCACGGTGTGCGCCTTGCCGAACAGCGACTTGCAGATCACCGCGGTGCGCGCCCCGCGCTCGCGGGCCTCGATCGCGGCCCGCAGCCCTGCGCCGCCCGCGCCGACCACGACGACGTCCCATTCCTGCCGGTCCACCACGGACATCACAAGGCCCCAGTCTGCGTACTCATCGGACTCATCAGAAGAACCGCGGATCGTCGAAGGCGCCGGAGGCGACCAGGTACACGTAGAAGTCGGCGAGCGCCACGCTGAACAGCGAGGCCCAGGCGAGCTGCATGTGGCGGGCGTTCAGCCGGCTCACGAACTGCCAGAGGCGGTAGCGCACCGGATGCTTCGAGAAGTGCCTGATCTTGCCGCCCACGATGTGCCGGCAGGAGTGGCAGGAGACCGTGTACGCCCAGATCAGCGCGATGTTGGCCAGGAAGACGACGGTGCCGAGCCCCATGTGTCCCCAGCGGTAGTGCTGGTCGCGGAAGGCCAGCACGGTGTCGTAGGTCAGCACGCCGGCCACCAGGATCGCCGCGTAGAAGAAGTACCGGTGGATGTTCTGCAGGATCAGCGGGAAGCGGGTCTCGCCGGTGTACGTGCGGTGCGGCTCGGCGACCGCGCAGGCCGGCGGGGACGCCCAGAAGCCCCGGTAGTAGGCCTTGCGGTAGTAGTAGCAGGTCAGCCGGAAGCCCAGCGGGAAGATCAGGATGATGATCGCCGGGGAGATCGCCCACCAGCCGCCGAACAGGTCGGCGTTGGGGCCCGCGTGCATGGTCCGGCAGTTCTGCGCCAGGCACGGCGAGTAGAACGGCGAGACGTACGGCGCCGCGTAGTAGTGCGCGTTGGCGAAGGCCCGCCAGGTCGAGTACACGACGAACGCGAGCAGTCCGGCCGCGGTGGCGGCGGGCGCCAGCCACCAGCGGTCGGTCCGCAGATGCCGGGCGGCGATCTTCGCCCGTCCGGGGGAGCGGACACCGCCGCCGAGCGTATGGGGTTGTGTGCCGGGGGGTTCGGTACCTGTGGCCAATGGGGGACGCACCTTCCTGTCAGGCTCGTCTCCGGGGCACGGGAGCCGGTGTCGAGCCCCTTCGGGTCACTCACGGTCGGTTCAGGGGGCGTGGCGGTCGCGGGCGCCGAGTCCCTCGTCGTCCGAGTCCGTCCACAGGGAGATGTCGTAGGGCGCGTCGGAGATGGTGACGAGCGCGGGCTGCTGCGGTGCGGCCCGGTCCTCGGAGGCCTCGCGCAGCAGGGCGACACTCTCCCGCAGGTGGTCGGCGTCGGTGCGCACGCGGCGTATCTCCAGCCCGCCTGTGAGCTGGTGCTCCAGTCGGCCCACCGACCGCAGCAGATCGTCGAGAGCGCGCTGGACCGACGTCAGGTCGTCGTGCACGGACATGACGTGACCTCACTTCCACGGGCCGAAAGACCCTAGGCGGCGACGTTCATGCGCCTGCGAGTGTTGCGCGTCACACCTGTCGGTGGGAAGGGATGTGCACCGATTGGCGGATTGCACACCCCACGCGCGCGCCCGCACGCGCTCCGGGGGCGCCGGAGGCTCCTGCGCCGAACGGGTGACCTTGCGCGCCCGCTCCGTCGTGTCGCCTCCGGCTGACGAACCCTTTCCTCTTCAGTGGGCCGTAGATCTGATGAACACCAAAATACCGCCAAATGCGATCAAACCCTACCCGTGCCACCGGCGGGAGCGGCTCCACGGAGGTAGCACAGATGTCCCACGACGGTGTCGGTCCGCGCGCGGTCCTGCGCTCGGTCGCCTTCCTGACCGCGGGCGCCTTGGCGGTGCCCCTGCTCGCCGGCTGCAGCTCGGACGACGAGGACAGCAAGCCGCTGGCCGCCCAGGACATCGCGCCCGCCGCCCGCAACCAGATCACCGACGGAGGCAGACTGCGCTGGGCCGTGGACGCGATGCCGCAGACGCTGAACACCTTCCAGGCGGACGCCGACGCCGGAACCACCCGCATCGCCCAGGCGGTGCTGCCCGCCATGTTCCGGCTCGACGCGAACGGCCGTCCCCAGCGCGACGCCGACTACCTGGAGTCCGCCCGGGTGGTCGAGACCGAGCCCAAGCAGGTCGTCGTCTACCGGCTCAACCAGCAGGCCGTCTGGAGCGACGGCCGCGAGATCGGCGCCGCCGACTTCGCCGCCCAGTGGCGCGCCCTGTCCGGCAAGGACTCGGCGTACTGGACCGCCCGCAACGCCGGGTACGACCGCATCGAGAAGATCGAGCGCGGCGCCGGCGACCTGGAGGTCCGCGTGACCTTCGCCCGCCCCTACGCCGACTGGCAGTCGCTGTTCTCGCCGCTGTACCCCAAGGACGTCATGGGCACCGCGAACGCCTTCAACGACGGCGCCCGCAGAAAGCTCGCGGTCAGCGCCGGACCGTTCGCCGTGCGGAAGATCGACACCAAGTCCAAGGACATCGTCCTCGGGCGCAACCCGCGCTGGTGGGGCCACCCGGCCAAGCTGTCCGAGATCGTGCTGCACGAGGTGCCGGGCGACAAGCGGGCCGCCGCCCTCGCCGAGGGTTCCGTGGACGTGGCCGACATCGAACCCGGCGACGTCCAGCGGATCACGGCCGCCGTCCAGGGCGGCAGCCCCTTCCGGGGGCCGGCCGACGGCCGCACCGCTGCCAAGGCGCTGCGCTCCTGGTCGGTGCTGCACGGCTCCGACGACAAGGCCGCCGGCCGCGAGCGCCGCGCCCTGGCGGCGGAGCGCACGTCGCTCACCGCCTATCTGCGGCAGCAGGAGTCACTGCGCGACTTCCAGGTGCGCAAGTCGCTGGAGCCCGCGTACACCCAGCTCGCCCTCAACGGCTCCGAGGGCCCCCTGGCCGACGAGCGGGTCCGCCAGGCGGTGGCGCACGCGCTGGACCGCAAGGAACTCGCCGAGATCGTCCTGAAGCCGCTCGGCCTGCCCGCGGTACCGGTCGGCAGCCACCTCGCGCTGTCCGGCCAGAACGCCTACGCCGACAGCAGCGACGCCCTCGGCGGCGAGGACGCCGCCCAGGCGCGGGACCTGCTCGCGGACGCCGGCTGGGTGCCCGGTCCGGTCAAGGAGCAGAAGGACGCCAAGAAGGCCAAGACGGCCGAAAAGGGGGACAAGGCGGCCGGCGGCGAGGGCCACGGCTCGCAGAACTCCGCCGGCGACGGGACATACGTCGTCGGCCGGAACGACGACGTGGAGGACGGCAAGGGACCCGGCCGGAGCGAGCAGGACCGGGACCACAAGGACCAGGAGCAGAGCGGGCCGGCCGACAGCGGCGCCAAGCAGCTCGCCCAGGACGGCAGGCAGTACACCCACGACCACCTCAGGCAGGGCGGCGCGCCCGGTGCCTACG
Organism: Streptomyces sp. NPDC087787; assembly: GCF_044743035.1. Classification (NCBI taxonomy): domain Bacteria; kingdom Bacillati; phylum Actinomycetota; class Actinomycetes; order Kitasatosporales; family Streptomycetaceae; genus Streptomyces; species Streptomyces sp. NPDC087787. Next base: position 23,943 of record NZ_JBIUVQ010000021.1, on the reverse strand, counting down.
CCCCCAAGGGCACCGCCGCTCCGGGACCCGCCGCCGCGGGGCCGCTGGCCAAGGACGGCAAGCCGCTCACGCTGCGCTTCGTGGTTCCCTCGGGCCCCGGCTCGGACACGCTGCGCAAGGTGGCCGACCGGGTGACGGCCATGCTCAAGAACGTCGGCATCGGCACGGAGATCACCAAGGTCCCGGACGAGAGCTACTTCCGGGACCACATCGCCTCCGGCCAGTTCGACCTCGCGCTGTACTCCTGGCCCGCCTCCGCGTGGCCGGCCACCGACGCCCGGCCCATCTACGCCAAGCCGGTGCCGGCCGCCGACGGCTCCCTGAACGTCCAGCAGAACTACAGCCGCGTCGGCACCGACCAGGTCGACCAGCTCTTCGACCAGGCCCTCACCACCCTGGACGAGGGCGAGCAGGCGGGCCTGCTGCGCAAGGCCGACGCCCGCATCTGGGCGGCGGCCGGGTCGATCCCCCTCTATCAGCGCCCCCAGCTCACGGCCGTCCGCAGGAACCTCGCGAACGTCGGGGCCTTCGGCTTCCAGACCCCCGTCTACGAGGACATGGGCTTCCTGAAGAAGGGCGCGCAGCCGTCGGGCGGCGCCTCACCAAAGGGCTGACAGGCCCGGACACGCCGGCAGGCGCCGCTCCGGAGAGCGGCGCCTGCCGATTGGTGTGCGCGAGGGTCAGGAGTGCTTGGCGCGGCTCGCGGCGCGGGCGCGGTCGCGCTGGTCGAGGACGACCTTGCGGATGCGGACCGCTTCCGGGGTCACCTCGACGCACTCGTCGTCGCGGCAGAACTCCAGCGACTGCTCCAGGGAGAGCTTGCGCGGCGGGACGATCGCCTCGAACGAGTCGGCCGACGACGACCGCATGTTCGTGAGCTTCTTCTCCTTGGTGATGTTGACGTCCATGTCGTCGGAGCGGGAGTTCTCACCGACGATCATGCCCTCGTACACCTCGGTGCCCGGGTCCGTGAACAGCACGCCGCGCTCCTGGAGGTTGGTCATCGCGAACGCGGTGACGGCGCCGGAGCGGTCGGCGACCAGGGAGCCGTTGTTACGGGTCTGCAGCGGGCCGAACCAGGGCTCGAAGCCCTCGTGGATGGAGTGGCCGATGCCCGTGCCGCGGGTCTGGGTCAGGAACTCGGTGCGGAAGCCGATCAGGCCGCGGGAGGGCACGACGAACTCCATGCGGACCCAGCCGGAGCCGTGGTTGGACATGTTGTCCATCCGGCCCTTGCGCACGCCCATGAGCTGGGTGACGGCACCCATGTGCTCCTCGGGCACGTCGATCGTCATGCGCTCGACCGGCTCGTAGGTCTTGCCGTCGACCTCCTTGGTGACCACCTGCGGCTTGCCGATGGTCAGCTCGAAGCCCTCGCGGCGCATCTGCTCGACCAGGATGGCCAGCGCCAGCTCGCCGCGGCCCTGCACCTCCCAGGCGTCCGGGCGCTCGGTGTCCAGGACGCGCAGCGAGACGTTACCGATCAGCTCGCGGTCCAGACGGTCCTTGACCTGGCGGGCGGTGACCTTGCGGTCCTTGACGGCCGCCTTCGCGTCGGCGCCCTTGCCGGTGCCGCCGCGGCCGACCAGCGGGGAGGTGTTGGTGCCGATGGTCATCGAGATCGCGGGCTCGTCGACCGTGATCAGCGGCAGCGCGATCGGGTTCTCGGTGTCCGCGAGGGTCTCGCCGATCATGATGTCCGGGATACCGGCGACGGCGCAGATGTCACCGGGGCCGGCCTTCTCGGCGGGCTTGCGGGTGAGCGCCTCGGTCATCATCAGCTCGGAGATCCGCACGTTCTGCACGGAGCCGTCGCGCTTGATCCACGCGACCGTCTGGCCCTTGCGCAGCTCGCCCTGCTCCACGCGCAGCAGCGCGATACGGCCGAGGAAGTTGTCCGCGTCCAGGTTGGTCACGTGTGCCTGGAGCGGGGCGGCCTCGTCGTAGGTGGGGGCCGGGATGTGCTGGAGGATCGTGGAGAAGAACGGCTCCAGGCTGGTGGAGTCGGCGGGGACCGTGCCGTCCTCGGGCTTGGTCAGCGAGGCGATGCCGTCCCGGCCGCAGGCGTAGACGATCGGGAACTCGATCTGGTCCTCGTCGGCGTCCAGGTCCAGGAACAGGTCGTAGGCCTCGTTGACGACCTCGTCGATCCGGGCGTCGGGCCGGTCCGTCTTGTTGATGCAGAGGATGACGGGCAGCCGGGCCTGAAGGGCCTTGCGCAGCACGAAGCGGGTCTGCGGCAGCGGGCCCTCGGAGGCGTCGACGAGCAGGACGACGCCGTCGACCATCGACAGGCCGCGCTCGACCTCGCCGCCGAAGTCGGCGTGGCCGGGGGTGTCGATGATGTTGATCGTGATGGGCTCCCCGCCGTCCTTGGGGTGGTACTTCACCGCCGTGTTCTTGGCGAGGATCGTGATGCCCTTCTCACGTTCCAGGTCGTTCGAGTCCATCATGCGCTCGTCGACCTGGTCGAGCTGGTGCGCGGCGAAGGCGCCGGCCTGCTTCAGCATGCCGTCGACGATGGTGGTCTTGCCGTGGTCGACGTGGGCGACGATGGCGACGTTGCGGATGTCGTGGCGCGTGGCCATAGTGAGGCGTACTCCCGAAGTGTGCGGACGACCTGCGCGTACGTCGGTGTTACGCGGGCCCTGCCGGGCGGGGACCCGCCACGGCCTCACCCCATCGTACGGGGTGCTGTCACCCTGTCGTCGTCCGCGACCGACGCGAAGGCCGCAACCGACCGCAAGCTCACGTTCCCCTCAAGTCGCCGGTATCCCTTTGGATCACGACTGTCTACTTTGACCTGACCTCGTCATTCGGCGAGGCAGGCCGGGTCACCCGGCCGGCTGGGTCGTCTCCAGCATGGACGCCCATGTCTCCGGGACCCTGACCAGGGCGGGGGAGAAGAGCAAGGGTCCCCGGGCCCTGCCGGGCCCGCTGACCGGGGCGCGCCGCCGGGTCGGTGCGCGTCGGACGCGGCCGGGGTTCCGTCGGGAGCCCCGGCCGCGCTCCGTTCGCAGGTGGGATCGGCCGATCGAGGGTTTTCCCTAGGGAACGGCCCGGGGCGGCTCAGGGATCGCGTCGGCGACCTGGCGACGCTAAGGTGGCGCAAATGTGCGCACCCCCCGGTGGGTGTGTCCTGGTTCCTCCCGCTTGTGGTGTCGAGAGCATGACTCCGCCGACGAGCGCAACTGATTTCCCGTCAGATCGTCCGCTATCCGGACGTGCGATTCCGATAGTCGTGTAACAAGTCCGTTTCGCAGGGATCTTTCGCGAAACGGTTTGTCCGGATTTTGGAAGATGTAGCTGTCAGGTGTGATCGAACCGAGACCGAATGGCAGTGGTCCGAGCGGTGAGCGATGGCAGATAGTTAGGCGCGTAGAGCTCGGGTCGACGGGTCATGCGCTGCAGGAGGCGCCGACTCACGAGCGTTGCGGGTGTACCTGACCTTCCCCGTTCTTCATGACCGTGGGATGTCGCGTGCTCCGCCTTGCGGTGAACACAGGACTCAGAGGAGGAACCCATGCGTGGTGCCAGGAGCGCCAAGTGGGTCGCTGGTGCAATCGTCATAGCTCTGGCTGCGACCGCCTGTGGAGGCGGCGACGACAGCAGCAGCGGCAGCAAGGGCTCCGGCAAGGGCGGTGGCTCCTTCCGGATGGGTATCACCGAACCGGTGGCCATTGACCCTTACAACGCGCAGGAGTCCGAGGGCATCCTCGTCACGACCAACCTGTTCACCGGCCTGTACCTGCCGACCGCCGACGGTCAGGTCCTTCCGGCGCTGGCCACCTCGAAGAAGGTCAGCAAGGACGGCAAGACCTGGACCTTCGGCATCAAGAAGGACACCAAGTTCACCAACGGTGAGGCGGTGGACGCCGAGTCCTTCATCCGCGGCTGGAACCGCGTGGCGCAGAAGTCGGCCGCGTCCGACGTCGCCTACCACATGGCCGGCGTCGATGGCTTCGGCGACGTGCAGTCGGGCAAGGCCAAGACCCTGTCCGGTCTGAGCGCCCCGGACCCGTACACCCTCCAGGTGAAGCTGTCCGAGCCGGACTTCGAGTTCTACGTCAAGCTCACGCACACGGTCTTCAGCCCCGTCCCGAAGGTCGCGGGCGACGCCAAGAACAAGGCGTACAACGACGCCCCCATCGGCAACGGCCCCTTCAAGATGTCGGGCAAGTGGGAGCACAACAAGTCGATCACGCTCGTCCGCAACGACGACTACGGCCTGACGAAGGCGCACCTGGACAAGGTGCAGATCGACATCCTGAACTCCAACAACGGCGTGACGCTGGAGTACCAGGGCTTCGAGTCGGGCCAGTACGACTGGGCCCGTATGCCCACCCCGCAGCTGCCGGCCGCCAAGGCCAAGTACGACCCGCAGGGTGAGTGGCTCGAGCAGGACACCAACGGTATGAACTACCTCCTGCCGATCACGGACAACGGTCCGCTGAAGAACCCGAAGGCGCGCGAGGCCGTCTCCTACGCGATCGACCGGGACGCCATCATCAAGGGCGTCTTCCAGAACATGCAGAGCAAGTCGACGACGATCCTGCCGCCGGCGTTCAAGGACGTGTACCAGAAGGACCTGTGCACCTCCTGTGTCGCGCAGGACACGGCCAAGGCCAAGCAGCTCGCCAAGGAAGGCGGCCTGAAGCCGGGCACCACCATCGAGCTCGGCTACAACACCGGTGCGGGCCACGAGGAGTGGATCCAGGCCGTCAAGGCGCAGCTCGAGGAAGTCCTGGGCGTCAAGGTGAAGGCGACCGGCAAGCCGTTCGCCGAGCTCCTCGGCGACCAGCAGAAGCCGAACGCGACCGGCCTGTACCGCTTCGCCTGGGGCGCGGACTACCCGACGCCGGACAACTTCCTGTACCCGCTGCTGGACACCGCGTCGATCAACAAGGACGCCTCCGGCAAGGTCACCGGTGACAACCGCGGCCGCTACAGCAACAAGAAGTTCGACGACCTGCTCGCCAAGGCCCGTGCCACCGAGGACCAGGCCGGCCGCAACGCGATCTACAAGGAGGCGGAGAAGGTCGCCATGGACGACATGGCCCTGATCCCGCTCTGGAACCGTCACCAGCTGCGTCTCGCCAACACCAAGAAGTTCGACAACATGGCGATGGACTTCCACGAGGACCCGAACCTCGCTGAGATCAAGCTGAAGTAACGGGTCGCCGCGCACGGCGCGGAATCCGGAAACCGGGGGTCGTGGGGTTCGAGCTGGGGCTCGGACACCACGACCCCCGCCGACCGTCCGGGAGGGGTGTGATCCACCTCTCCCGCCCCCACCCCACCCCCCACATTCCGGGGCGCGAGGGAGCTGCTGAGGAAGTGGCAGCGAGGTAGAGAGGCAGTTATGGGAAGGTACGTGGTCCGCAGGCTGGGCCAGCTCGTCGTGGTCGTGCTCGGCGCGACGATGATTCTGTTCGCCTGCCTGTTCGTGATCCCCGGTGACCCGGTGGGTCAGATCGCCGGCAGCGACAAGGCGCGGGACCCGGCCGTCATCGCGGAGATGCACAAGCAGTACGGACTCGACAAGCCGCTGGTCGTCCAGTACGGGACGTACGTCGGCAAGCTTGTCACCGGTGACCTGGGCACGGACTACACGCAGAGCCGGCCGGTGACCGAGATCCTGGTCCCGAAGCTCGGGAACACCGCGAAGCTGGCTGTCGCGGCCATCCTGATCGACATCGTCATCGGCATCTCGGTCGGCGTGCTCGCCGCCATGCGCAGATACTCCGTCTGGGACGTGTCGGCGACCTTCCTCACGACCCTGGCCATCGGCGTGCCGTCCATCGTGCTCGGCATGATCATGCAGCGCGTCTTCGTCATCGAGCTGGGCTGGTTCCCGCTGATCGCCGGCGACAGTCTCGACGCCATCGTCCTTCCCGCCGTGACCCTCGCCATCATCGACGCGGCCCTCGTGGCCCAGCTCGCGCGCAGCACGATGCTGGAGGTACTGCGCGCCGACTACGTCAAGACGGCCATCGCCAAGGGCCTGCCCCGCCGGACGGTGCTCGCCCGGCACATCATGCGCAACTCGGTCATCCCGGTGATCACCTACCTGGGCATCTCCTTCGGCTCGCTGCTCGGCGGCGCCATCATCACGGAGACGATCTTCAACTGGAACGGCATCGGCCTCGCGCTGATCCAGGCGATCCAGCAGAACAACAACCCCATCATCGTGGGGGTGGTGACGATCAGCGTGGCGGTCTTCGTCGTGCTGAACCTGATCGTCGACCTGCTGTACGCCGCTCTCGACCCGCGCATCCGCCTTGCCTGACCCGCAGGGTCGTTTTCCTCTAGGAGTCACACAATGACCGAACTCGTCTCGGGCACGGGAGAGCCGACGACGGCCGGCCCTGCCCCTGCGGGCCCGAGCGCCGAACCCAGCGTCGCCAGGGTCAGTCAGTGGTCCGACATCCGGCACCGCTTCTTCGCCAACAAGCTGGCCGTGGTGGGCCTGGCGATCATCGCCGTCCTCATCCTGGTCGCGATCTTCGCCCCGCTGCTCGCGCCGTACGACCCGCTCAAGCAGAACCTGATGAACACGCTGCAGGCCCCGGGCGGCGATCACCTGCTGGGCACCGACGCCCTCGGGCGCGACCAGCTCTCCCGCCTCATCTACGGCAGCCGCATCGCCATCGTCGTGGGTCTCGCCTCGATCCTCGTGGCCCTCACCATCGGCATCCTGCTGGGCTCCCTGGCCGGTTACTACGGCCGCTGGGTCGACACGGTGATCATGCGTGTCGCCGACATCTTCTTCGCCTTCCCGCTGCTGATCGGCGCCATCGTCATCATCCTGCTGATGGGCCGCGGCGTGCTGCCCGTCGTGCTCTCGCTCGGCATCTTCACCTGGGCGACCTTCGCCCGCCTGCTGCGCAGCCAGATCCTCTCGGTGCGCGAGATGGACTACGTGCACGCGGCCAAGGCGCTGGGCGCGAGCCAGGGCCGGATCATCCGCAGGCACATCCTGCCCAACTCGCTGACGTCGGTGCTGGTGTACGGCACCAGCAACGTCGGTATCGCGATCGTGGCGGAGGCGTCGCTGTCGTACCTCGGCGTCGGCGTCGACCCCGAGGTCGCCGAGTGGGGCAACATGATCGCCGCGGGCCGCGGCTTCATGGGCGTCAAGGACTTCATGTGGACGTACCCGAGCCTCGCCATCGTCATCACCGCGCTGGGCTTCATCCTGCTGGGCAACGGCCTGCGCGACGCGCTCGACCCGAAGCTGCGGTGAGGTACCGCCATGAGTCGAACCCCTGTGACCAAGCACGATGAAGGTGACGGCATGACCAGCCTGGAGATGGCACCCAGCAACGCCGGGGCGGACGGGACCGCGCCGCTCCTCGAAGTCCGCGACCTGCACGTGGAGTTCAAGGTCCGTGACACCGTGACCAAGGCGGTCAACGGCGTCAACTACAGCGTCAGGGCGGGCGAGACGCTCGCCGTGCTCGGTGAGTCGGGCTCCGGCAAGTCCGTCACCGCGCAGGCGATCATGGGCATTCTGGACAGCCCGCCCGGACGGATCGCCAAGGGCGAGATCTTCTTCCAGGGCCAGGACATCCTGCGCCTGCCGGAGAACGAGCGGCGCAAGCTGCGCGGCGCCAAGATGGCGATGATCTTCCAGGACGCGCTGTCCTCGCTCAACCCGGTGCTGTCGGTGGGCTACCAGCTCGGCGAGATGTTCCGGGCCCACCAGGGCATGTCCAAGAAGGACGCCAAGGCCAAGGCCATCGAGCTGATGGACCGCGTGCGCATCCCGGCCGCCGCCCAGCGCGTCGGCGACTACCCGCACCAGTTCTCCGGCGGTATGCGCCAGCGCATCATGATCGCCATGGCCCTCGCCCTGGAGCCGGACCTGATCATCGCCGACGAGCCGACCACGGCTCTCGACGTGACCGTCCAGGCCCAGGTGATGGACCTGCTCGCGGAGCTTCAGCGCGAGTACAACATGGGCCTGATCCTGATCACCCACGACCTGGGTGTGGTCGCGGACGTCGCCGACAAGATCGCGGTGATGTACGCGGGCCGGATCGTCGAGACCGCCCCGGTGCACGAGCTGTACAAGCGCCCCGCGCACCCGTACACCAAGGGTCTGCTGGACTCGATCCCGCGCCTGGACCACAAGGGCCAGGAGCTGTACGCCATCAAGGGCCTGCCGCCCAACCTCCAGGCGATCCCGCCGGGCTGCGCGTTCAACCCGCGCTGCAGCATGGCTCAGGACATCTGCCGCACCGACGCACCGCCGCTGGTGCCGGTGACCGAGCGCGACGGCACGGAGCTGCCGGGCCGCCGCTCCGCATGCCACTTCTGGAAGGAGACGATCCATGGCTGAGCCCACGAAGCTCGCGAAGGACAACGAGCCGCAGGACGACGCCACGCCGAACGTCTCCGAGGTGGACACCGTCGACGCGGCCTCCGAGGAGGAGGCGGTCGCGGCGATCGACGCGCCCGTCGAGCGCGGCGAGCCGATCCTCCAGGTCCGCAACCTGGTCAAGCACTTCCCGCTGACCCAGGGCATCCTGTTCAAGAAGCAGATCGGCGCGGTCAAGGCCGTCGACGGCATCTCCTTCGACCTGTACCAGGGCGAGACCCTGGGCATCGTGGGCGAGTCCGGCTGCGGCAAGTCCACCGTCGCCAAGCTCCTGATGAACCTGGAGCAGGCGACCGCCGGCGAGATCTTCTACAAGGGCCAGGACATCACCCGGCTGTCGGGGCGCGCGCTCAAGGCGGTGCGCCGCAACATCCAGATGGTGTTCCAGGACCCGTACACGTCGCTCAACCCCCGTATGACGGTGGGCGACATCATCGGCGAGCCCTTCGACATCCACCCCGAGGTGGCCCCCAAGGGCGACCGGCGCCGCAAGGTGCAGGAGCTGCTGGACGTCGTCGGTCTCAACCCGGAGTACATCAACCGCTACCCGCACCAGTTCTCCGGCGGTCAGCGCCAGCGCATCGGCATCGCCCGCGGCCTCGCGCTCAACCCCGAGGTCATCATCTGCGACGAGCCGGTCTCGGCCCTGGACGTGTCCGTCCAGGCGCAGGTCATCAACCTGATGGAGCGCCTCCAGGACGAGTTCAACCTCTCCTACGTCTTCATCGCGCACGACCTGTCGATCGTCCGGCACATCTCGGACCGCGTGGGCGTGATGTACCTCGGCAAGATGGCCGAGATCGGCAGCGACGAGCAGATCTACGACCACCCGACGCACCCCTACACCCAGGCGCTGCTGTCGGCGGTTCCGGTGCCGGACCCGGAGGCCCGCGAGCACCGGGAGCGGATCATCCTGGCCGGCGACGTGCCGTCCCCGGCCAACCCGCCCTCGGGCTGCCGCTTCCGCACCCGCTGCTGGAAGGCGCAGGACAAGTGCGCCGAGGAGATCCCGCTGCTCGCCGTGCCCGAGCGCTTCAAGGGCTCGGACTCCCCGGCGGCCCACGAGTCGGCCTGCCACTTCGCCGAGGATAAGGACGTCGTCGGCGCGGCGTGACCCGCTGAGCGGAACAGCCTGATCTCCGACTGGTTCCCGGTACCGCAGGACGGTGCCGGGAACCGGCCGTATCAGCAGGCCGTTTCCTGATCGGCGGGCGACGTCACGGGGCGACGTCACGGGGCGGCGGAGGAGGGGAGCGGCTGGGTGACACTGCATCACATCGAACTCTGGGTGGCAGACCTGGAGCGCGCCCGCACCTGCTGGGGCTGGCTCCTGGAACGGCTCGGCTGGTCGCCGTACCAGGACTGGCCGGCGGGGGTGAGCTGGCGGTCCGGCGACACCTACCTCGTGATCGAGCGGTCCCCGGCCCTGCGCGGCGACCGGCACGACCGGCTCCGCCCCGGCCTCAACCACCTGGCGTTCCACGTGCCCACCCGGCGCGGGCTCGACGCCCTGGTCGCCGAGGCGCCCGGGCACGGCTGGACGCTGATGTTCGCCGACCGCCACCCGTACGCGGGCGGCCCCGGGCACTACGCCGCCTACCTGGAGAACACCGACGGCTTCGAGGTCGAGCTGGTGGCCCGCCCCGAGGCGGCGGGTGAGCCCGCCGACGCCCCACCGGACGCAGCGGACCCCGGGCCGCCCGGCGAACACCCGTGACACCGAGCGACGTCCGCCTGCCGAGCGACCCCGCGCCGGGCGGACCGGCGCCCTACTGCCCCCAAGGAGCACCCATGACGGAGACCACGGCGGCGAACGCCCTGCCGTACACGGAACTCGACGGCTTCGGCCTGCGCCTGCGGGCCTGGCGCGAGGACGACGTGCCCGCCGTGCTGAAGGGCCTGAACGATCCCGAGTCGCTGCGTTGGTCGTCCATGCAGGCCGGCCCCATGGACGAGGCCGGAGCACTGGACTACGTCGCCACACGTGCCGAGCACTGGAGACAGGGCAGGCACGCGCCGTACTGCGTCACCGACGCCGTCACCGCGGAGGTGCTCGGCAGCGTGGAACTCCACAAGATAGAGCCCCGCATGGGCCACGCCGGCGTCGGATACTGGCTCCTGCCCGAGGCGCGCGGCCGCGGCACGGTGACCCGGGCCGTCGAGCTGTGCGTCCGCTGGGGCTTCGAACAGCTCGGCCTGCACCGTATCGATCTGGGGCACGCCGTCGGCAACACGGCCTCCTGCCGGGTCGCCGACCGCTGCGGCTTCGCCTACGAGGGGGTGCTGCGCGGCTTCCTGCCCGCCGCCGGTGAGCCGGGCACGTACTACGACACCCACCTCCACGCGCGACTCGCGACGGACCCGTACCCGGCCGTCGGCTGACCGCCCGTCCTCCGCGGATCCCTGCCACCCGTCCGGCGGGGGTGCCCGGTGCGGCGACCGTGTGATGTGCGGCTCATGTGCTGATATGTCTCAGGTCACCGCGTACCGAGGAGGCACCCATGCGTGGAGTCGCGCGCACCAGGGCCTTTCGAGGCCCCAGGTGGGCCGCCGCGGGTGCGATGGGGGCCGTGCTCGTCCTCGCGGCCTGCGGGGGCGGGGGAGCAGGCGTCGGCGCCAAGGCGCTGACCGCGTCCTGGGGCGACCCGCAGAACCCGCTGGAGCCGTCCAACACCAACGAGGTGCAGGGCGGCAAGGTGCTCGACATGATCTTCCGCGGGCTGAAGCGGTACAACCCGAGGACCGCCAAGGCCGAGAACATGCTCGCCGAGCGCATCGACACCACCGATTCGCAGCACTTCACCATCACCGTCAAGAACGGCTGGAAGTTCAGCAACGGCGAACCCGTCACCGCCCGTTCCTTCGTCGACGCCTGGAACTACGGCGCGAGCCTGCGGAACAACCAGAAGAACGCCTACTTCTTCGGTTACATCGAGGGCTACGACAAGGTCCACCCCGAGAGCGGCAGGCAGAGCGCCGACACCCTCTCCGGACTGAAGGTCACCGGCCCGCGCACCTTCACCGTCACCCTCGGCCAGAAGTTCTCCACCTTCCCCGACACCCTCGGCTACGCCGCCTTCGCCCCGCTGCCCCGCACCTTCTTCACCCACCACGCCGCCTGGCTGGACACGCCCGTCGGCAACGGCCCGTACACCATCGAGTCGTACACCAGGGGCGCGCAGATGACGCTCAGGAAGTGGGACGGCTACCCGGGTCCGGACAAGGCGCGCAACGACGGCGTGACCCTGGTGGTGTACACCGACAGCAACACCGCGTACACCGACGTGCTGGGCGGCAATCTCGACCTGGTCGACGACATCCCCGCCGGGCAGCTCAAGAACGTGCGGACCGACCTGGCCGGCCGCTACATCAACAGCCCGGCCGGCATCCTGCAGACGATCGCCTTCCCGTTCTACGACCCGAAGTGGAACACCGGCGGGGCGCGCAAGGTCCGCACCGGCCTGTCCATGGCGATCAACCGCAAGCAGATCACCGAGACCATCTTCCGGCGCACCCGCACCCCGGCAACCGACTGGACCTCACCCGTCCTCGGCACGGACGGCGGCTTCAAGCCGGGCCTGTGCGGTCACGCCTGCGACTACGACCCCGCCGGGGCCAGGAAGCTGGTCCGGGAGGGCGGCGGACTCCCCGGCGGCCAGGTGAGGATCACGTACAACGCGGACACGGGCTCGCACAAGCAGTGGGTGGACGCCGTGTGCAACTCCATCAACAACGTGCTCGGCAACGACCGCGCGTGCGTGGGCAACCCGGTCGGCACCTTCGCCGACTTCCGCAACCAGATCAGCGGGCACCGGATGACCGGACCCTTCCGGGCCGGCTGGCAGATGGACTATCCGCTGATCCAGAACTTCCTCCAGCCGCTGTACTACACGGGCGCGTCCTCCAACGACGGCAAGTGGTCCAACCAGCGATTCGACCACCTCGTCGACCAGGCGAACGCCGAGACCGACCGGCCCCGGGCGATCCGGCTCTTCCAGCAGGCCGAGGGCGTCGTACGGGACAACATGGCCGCCATCCCGCTGTGGTACCAGAACGGCAGCGCCGGCTACTCCGACCGGCTGCACGAGGTGACGCTCAACCCGTTCAGCGTCCCCGTCTACGACGAGATCAGGGTCGGCTGATCCGCATGGGACGCTATGTCGCCAGACGGCTGCTCCAGATGATCCCGGTGTTCTTCGGGGCCACCCTGCTGATCTTCCTGATGGTGAACGTGATGGGCGACCCCATCGCCGGACTGTGCGGGGAACGCGCCTGCGACACCGCGACCGCCGCCCAGCTCAGACGGGAGTTCGGCCTCGACAAGCCGGTGTGGCAGCAGTACGCGACCTACATGGGTAACGTCTTCACCGGCGACTTCGGCACCGCCTTCAACGGACAGCCCGTCACCCAGCTGATGGCGTCGGCGTTCCCCGTCACCATCCGGCTGACCATCGTCGCGATCCTCTTCGAGATCGTCGTCGGCATCACCCTGGGCGTGCTGACCGGGCTGCGCCGCGGCCGGCCCGTCGACACCTCGGTCCTGGTCCTCACCCTGGTCGTCATCTCCGTCCCCACCTTCGTCACCGGCCTGCTGCTGCAACTGCTGTTCGGCGTCAAGTGGGGCTGGATCAGGCCCTCGGTGTCCCCGGCGGCGGCCTTCGGCGAGCTGATCGTGCCCGGCCTGGTCCTCGCCTCCGTCTCCCTCGCCTACGTCACCCGCCTGACCCGTACCTCCATCGCCGAGAACCGGCGCGCGGACTATGTGCGCACGGCCGTCGCCAAGGGGGTGCCCCGGCACCGGGTCGTCGTCCGGCACCTGCTGCGCAACTCCCTGATCCCCGTGGTCACCTTCATCGGCACCGACATCGGCGCGCTGATGGGCGGCGCCATCGTCACCGAGCGGATCTTCAACATCCACGGCGTCGGCTACCAGCTCTACCAGGGCATCCTGCGGCAGAACACCCAGACCGTCGTCGGCTTCGTGACCGTCCTCGTCCTGGTCTTCCTGGTCGCCAACCTGCTCGTGGACCTGCTCTACGCCGTACTCGACCCGAGGATCCGCTATGCCTGAGCAGCCGCGGGAGCCGGAGCGCGCCATCGCCGGGACCGGCATGGGCGGCGCGATGGACCTCGCGGCGAGCGAGGCGACGACACTGGAGCAGGCACCGGGCGGGCCCGCGGCCAAGCCCCGCTCCCTGTGGTCCGACGCCTGGCGCGACCTGCGCCGCAACCCGGTCTTCCTGCTCTCCGCGCTGGTGATCTGCTTCCTGGTCCTCATCGCGATCCGGCCGTCCCTGATCACCTCCGGCAATCCGCTCACCTGCGATCTGGCCCGCGCCCAGGACGGGGCCGCGCCCGGCCACCCCTTCGGCTTCGACGGCCAGGGCTGCGACGTCTACACGCGCACCGTCTACGGGGCCCGCGCGTCCGTCACGGTCGGCGTGTGCGCCACGCTCGGGGTGGCGCTCCTCGGCTCGGTGCTGGGCGCGCTCGCCGGGTTCTTCGGCGGCGCCGGGGACGCCGTGCTGTCGCGGGCCACCGACGTCTTCTTCGCCATCCCCGTCGTCCTCGGCGGTCTCGTCCTGCTGTCCGTCGTCCCGAGCAGCACCGTCTGGCCGGTCGTCGGGTTCATCGTGCTGCTCGGCTGGCCGCAGATCGCCCGGATCGCGCGCGGCACCGTCATCACCGCCAAACAGCTCGACTACGTCCAGGCGGCCCGCGCCCTGGGCGCCTCCAACTCCCGCATCCTGCTGCGGCACATCGCGCCCAACGCCGTCGCCCCGGTGATCGTCGTCGCCACCATCGCGCTCGGCACGTACATCGCCCTGGAGGCCACCCTGTCCTACCTCGGGGTCGGGCTGAAGCCGCCCAGCGTCTCCTGGGGCATCGACATCTCCGCCGCCTCGCCCTACGTCCGCAACGCCCCGCACGCGCTGCTGTGGCCCGCCGGGGCGCTGGCGATCACGGTCCTGGCCTTCATCATGCTCGGCGACGCGGTGCGCGACGCCCTCGACCCGAAGCTGAGGTGACGGCGCCGTGCTGCTCGAAGTCCGCGATCTGCACGTGGAGTTCCGGACCCGGGACGGAATCGTCCACGCGGTCAACGGAGTCGGCTACGAGGTGGAGGCGGGCGAGACGCTCGCCGTGCTCGGGGAGTCCGGCTCCGGCAAGTCCGTGACCGCGCAGGCGGTCATGGGCATCCTCGACGTGCCGCCCGGCCGGATCACCGGCGGGCGGATCCTCTTCCGCGGCAGGGACCTGCTGGAGCTGAAGGAGGACGAACGGCGGCGGATCCGGGGCGCCGAGATGGCGATGATCTTCCAGGACGCGCTGTCCGCGCTGAACCCGGTGCTGACCGTCGGCGACCAGCTCGGTGAGATGTTCGTCGTGCACCGGGGCATGTCCCGCAAGGACGCCCGCGCCAGGGCCGTGGAGCTGATGGACCGGGTGCGCATCCCGGCCGCCCGGCAGCGCGTCGGCGACTACCCGCACCAGTTCTCCGGCGGCATGCGCCAGCGCATCATGATCGCGATGGCGCTGGCCCTGGAACCGGCGCTCATCATCGCCGACGAGCCGACCACGGCTCTCGACGTGACCGTCCAGGCCCAGGTGATGGACCTGCTCGCCGAGCTACGGCGCGAGTACCGCATGGGGCTCGTGCTCATCACCCACGACCTGGGTGTGGTCGCGGACGTCGCCGACCGGATCGCGGTGATGTACGCGGGCCGGATCGTGGAGTCCGCGCCGGTGCACGACATCTACAAGGCGCCCGCCCACCCGTACACCAGGGGTCTGCTGGATTCGATCCCGCGCCTGGACCACAAGGGCCGGGAGCTCTACGCCATCAAGGGCCTGCCGCCCAACCTTTCGGCGATCCCGTCCGGTTGCGCCTTCCACCCGCGCTGCCCCATGGCCCGGGACGTGTGCCGCACGGACGTACCGCCCTTGTACGAGGTCTCCGAAAGCCGCGTCAGCGCCTGCCACTTCTGGAGGGAGTGCCTGGATGGCAGAGCAGACGGCTGAGCGGGCCGCCGAGCCGATCCTGGAGGTCAGCGGGCTCGTCAAGCACTACCCGCTCACCCGGGGCGTGCTGTTCAGGAAGCAGATCGGGGCGGTCAAGGCGGTCGACGGCGTCGACTTCACCCTGGGCCGGGGCGAGACGCTCGGCATCGTGGGCGAGTCCGGCTGCGGCAAGTCGACGGTCGCGAGGCTGCTGTGCAACCTGGAGCGGCCCACGGCGGGCGAGATCCGCTACCGGGGCGAGGACATCACCCGGCTGTCCGGCCGGGCGCTGAAGGCGGTGCGCCGCAACATCCAGATGGTGTTCCAGGACCCGTACACCTCCCTCAACCCCCGTATGACGGTGGGTGACATCATCGGGGAGCCGTACGAGATCCACCCCGAGGCGGTGCCCAAGGGCGACCGGAGAAGGAGGGTCCAGGAGCTGCTGGACGTCGTCGGCCTCAACCCGGAGTACGTCAACCGCTATCCGCACCAGTTCTCCGGCGGTCAGCGCCAGCGCATCGGCATCGCACGGGGGTTGGCGCTGCGGCCCGAGATCATCGTCGCCGACGAGCCGGTCTCCGCGCTCGACGTCTCGGTGCAGGCCCAGGTGATCAACCTGATGGAGCGGCTTCAGAGCGAGTTCGACCTGTCGTACGTCTTCATCGCGCACGACCTGTCGATCGTGCGGCACATCTCCGACCGGGTGGGGGTCATGTACCTCGGGCGGATCGTCGAGATCGGCACCGACGAGCAGATCTACGACCACCCCACGCACCCCTACACCCAGGCGCTGCTGTCCGCCGTGCCCGTGCCCGACCCGGGGGCACGGGAGCGCCGGGAGCGGATCATCCTCTCGGGGGACGTGCCGTCGCCGACGGACATCCCCTCCGGCTGCCGCTTCCGCACCCGCTGCTGGAAGGCGCGGGAACGCTGCACGCTGGAGGTGCCGGAGCTGGCGGTGCCCGAGGAGTTCCGGCACGACACCGGGCCGGCCGTGCACGACTCGGCGTGCCACTACGCGGCGGAGCTCCAGGTGGTGCCGCCGGAGGAGCGGGACAACGACGGACGGGGCAGCGGCACCAGGGCGCCGTGACCGTGTCGGCGGCCCGGCGCCCTCATGGCCCCTGGAAGGGCGCCGTGAGGGCGCCGGGCCGGGATCCTCAGACGAGTCCCAGGGAGCGCTTGAGGAAGTCCACCTGGAGCAGCAGCAGGTTCTCGGCGACCTGCTCCTGCGGAGTCATGTGGGTGACCCCGGACAGCGGCAGCACCTCGTGCGGGCGCCCCGCGGCGAGCAGGGCCGAGGACAGCCGCAGGGCGTGGGCGACCACCACGTTGTCGTCGGCCAGGCCGTGCACGATCATCAGCGGCCGGTGCGGCTCGGCGGGCGAGGACAGCCCGTCGTCGGTGACCAGGGAGCTGTGGGCGTATACCTGCGGAGCCTGGTCCGGGTGGCCCAGGTACCGCTCGGTGTAGTGGGTGTCGTACAGACGCCAGTCGGTGACCGGGGCACCCGCGATGCCCGCGTGGAAGACGTCCGGGCGGCGCAGCACGGCCAGGGCGGCCAGGTAGCCGCCGTAGGACCAACCGCGGATCGCGACCCGGCCGAGGTCGAGCGGATACGTCCCGGCGAGGTCCCGCAGGGCCTCGATCTGGTCGTCGAGGGTGACCGTGAAGTCGTGGTGGACGGCCTTCTCCCAGGCGGGGGAGCGGCCCGGGGTGCCGCGGCCGTCGGCGACGACCACCGCGAAGCCCTGGTCGGCGAACCACTGGGAGGTGAGGTGCGCGTTGTGCGCGGCCACCACGCGGGAGCCGTGCGGTCCGCCGTAAGGGTCGAGGAGGACGGGCAGGGGAGCGGAGCCGGCAGTGTCACGGGGGTAGTCCGTAGGCATAAGCACGGCGCACGGGATTCGGCGTGCGCCCCCCGGGGTGAGGGTCACGCGCGGGGACAAACCGGGGTCTTCGGCGTGGGAGCGGATGGTGGCCACCGTCCGGCCCTCGCGCACCACCCGTACCCGGGCGCCCGGCCGGTCGAGCGTGGCGGAGACGAGGACGGCCACGTCCCCGGCGCGCACCGCGGTGTGCACACCGGGCTCCTGGCTCACGCGCTCCACGCCGAGTTCGTTGACGCGGTAGACGTGCGTCTCGCCGGTCTCCGGCCCGGCCGCCTCCTCGCCCGCCGAGGCGGAGACCAGCACGTCGCCGTCCGACACGTCCAGTACCGCCCGCACCTGCAACTGTGCCCCGGTGAGCGGGCGTTCGCCGACCGCCAGCACCCGCGCGCCGCCCTCGTCGGCGACACGCACGAGCTGCCCCGAGGGGGACCAGCACGGCACCCCAGGGAAAAGATCAAGCCAATCTTGATCTTCGTCGGCGTGCACCATGCGGGTCGCCCCGGACTCCGGGTCCACCGCCAGGTACAGCTGGCCTCGCTGGTCGCGCGCCTGTACGAGGAGCAGTGGCGCCCCCGCCGCTGACCAGTGCACATGAGCCAGATACGGGTAGCGGGACCGGTCCCAGAGGACCTCCGTGCGGGTCCCGTCCAGACCGAACACGAACAACTGTACGTCCGCGTTGGGGGTGCCGGCGGCCGGGTAGGCGACGCGACTGGGCTCCCGTTCGGGGTGCGCCGGGTCGGAGATCCACCACCGCCGCACCGGCGTGTCGTCCACGCGTGCCACGAGCAGCCGGTCCGACTCCGGCGCCCACCAGAAGCCGCGCGAACGCTGCATCTCCTCGGCCGCGATGAACTCCGCGAGGCCGTAGACGACACCCTCGGACTCCGGTTCGGCGAGCGCCCGGTCACCGTCGCCCTCGGCGCCGACCACCCGCAGGGACCCGGCGGTGACGTAGGCGACGTGCCGTCCGTCGGGAGAGGGGCGGGGGTCGATCACCGGTCCGGGGACGGGCAGTTCACGAGCCGTACCGGCCCGCAACTCGGCGGTGAAAAGCCGCCCTGACAAGGCGAAAGACGCCAACTCCGCGGCGGTGTCGGTGGCGTAGCCGACGATGCCGGCACCACCCTCGCGACTGCGTTCACGGCGTGCCCGTTCCTCGGCCGAGAGGTCCTCGGAGGCGCCGGCGAGGAGGGCGCGCGGGTCGGCGGCCACGCGCTCCGCGCCGTCGCCAAGGTCGAGCACCCAGAGGGAGTTGGCCCGGTCTGTGCCGGATCCGGAGCGCAGGAACACGACACGGGAGGCGTCGGGAGCCACGGTGAACGCGCGCGGCGCGCCGAGCGTGAACCGCTGGGTGCGCGCGTGCCGTCGGGGGAAGGAGACAGGCTCGGTCGTCATGCCATGACCATATTGGCCATGCGCCCCCTTGTGCGGCCGTGCGCCGACCGATGCGCGCGTGCGGATAGTTATGATCGTTAGCGCATAGTGGGTATGAACCTGCTGCCCGCTGTGTGGATTTATCTGCCCCCATCGTCCGACGACCCCCGATACCCCCGACACCCCCCGCGTCCCGGGAACTTTGGAGGTGAGCCGCCGTGGCACTTTCGATTTCGGCGGTGCTGCTGCTGGTGATCATCGTCTTCTTGTTGATCAAGAAGTCGGGCCTCAAGGCGGGTCACGCGATCGTGTGCATGCTCCTGGGCTTCTACCTGGCGTCGTCCACGGTAGCGCCCACGATCAGCGAACTCACCACGAACATCGCGGGGATGATCGGCAGTTTCAAGTTCTAGCCCCCGCGGGCTGTGCTCTCGGTGGTGGGGCGGCACCTGCCCCACCACACGCGGGCGTTCGCCTCAGCAGCGGACGGCGCTCGCCGGCAGGGCGGAGCGGAAGTCGCCGCCGAGCTTCATGAGTCCCTCAGGTGAGCACCTTCCACACGCAGGTGGCGGGCGGCGCGGAAGCGATGCCGTGCGTGTGGAACCCGCCCACCTAGGAGCGTGGGTCAGTGAACAACTCCGGGAATGCCGCGCCTCGTGGTGAAGTGCGGCTGCCGAGCGCTGCTCTTGAAAAGGCGTGGCTGCCGGGCAGTCGTGATGCGAAAATCAGTCCGCAACTTGATCCACATCCGCGTCCCGGAGGTCCGCATGGACGTCGCCTCGCTGCTGCCGTTGACCACAACCCGGTTGTCGCTGCGTCTGTTCACTCCCGGCGACGCCGACGACCTGTACGCCTACCAGAGCCTGCCGAGCGTGGCGCGCTACTTGTACCGGCCGGCGCACACGCGTGAGCGCAGCGAGCAGGTTGCCGCCGAGCGCGCGGCGCAGACGGCTTGGCGCGCCGACGGGGACAAGCTGGCGCTCGCTGTCTGCCGACGCGATGAGCCCGGCGTCCTTGGCGAGGTGAGCCTCACCCTGGCCGATGCCCGCGCCGCCCAGGCCGAGATCGGCTGGACTCTCGACCCGGGTCACGAGGGGCACGGCTACGCGACCGAGGCGGCCGCGGCGCTGGCCGGGTTTGCCTTCGGCACGCTGGGCGTGCACCGGCTCTACGCACGGCTGGATGTGGAGAACACCGGGTCTGTGCGGGTCTGTGAGCGCCTCGGGATGCGCCGGGAGGCGCACCTGGTCGAGAACGACCTCGACGGGGATCGCTGGGGCAGCGAGTACATCTACGCGGCGCTGTCCGCGGATCTTGGCAGTCGATCAGGCGATTGAGCCCGACACCGCCGACAACCCCAGACCGCCGGAGAGCCGACCACCAACCCTCGACGGCTTGCTCGTTACCGGCCCACGCTCCTAGCCTCCGGCTCACCGTCTTGGGGTCCACCTCGCAGACTTCGGCGAGTGTCCGCGACCTCCAGTCCGCCCTCAACGAGTTCACCGCCATCGCCCGGTCCCTGGGCGGCGAGGTGGACGTACCGGAGGCCGAGGTCGAGTAACCGTCCGCCGTCAGTCTTCGAAGGCGTACGAAACGAAGTGAGCCCAAGCCCCCGGCGTCAGCATGAGCCGGGGGCCTTCGATGTGCTTCGAGTCGCGGACGTGGACTGTGTTGGACGCGGTGGCGATCTCGACGCAGGAGTCACCCTCGCTGCCACTGCTGTAGCTGCTCTTGAACCACGCCAGGTTGGAGGCGTCCCCGGACGAGGTGGTGCGCATCATGTCTCCCCCAGCAGTTGCTCGATGAACGCAGCCGACTCACGAGGCGTGAGGGCCTGCGCCCGGATGATGCCATACCGGAGTTCCAGAATACGGAGCTGCCTCGGCTCCGAGACCGGTCGGCCGTTGGCCACCACTGGAGAACGACCAATTGCTGAGCCGTCCTCGAACTTCAGCACCTCGATCCCGCCGTCCACTCCAGCATGCTCTTCGCGTCCCACCGGCATGACCTGGAGTTCGACATTCGGCAACTGCCCCGCCTCAAGCAAGTGCTCAAGTTGTCCGCGCAGGACAGCCCTCCCGCCTAGTGGGCGCCGAAGGGTCCACTCCTCCAGTACGAAGCTGAGTTCAGGTGCCGGCTCGCGCTCGTAGATCGCTTTGCGGGCCACGCGCGCGGCGATGAACCGCTCGACCTCTTCCGCTGAGTACGCGGGACGCCGCATCGTAAGCAGGGCGCGCGCACTCTCGCGCGTTTGCAACAAGCCGTGGACGTGGAGTGGGTCATAGAGCTGAAGCTCAACCGCCCGCGCCTCCAACTGCGCGAGATCCCGTACTTTCTTCGGGTACCGGACCTTCTTCAGGTCCTCCTGCATGGCCGAGACGAGTCCGCCGGCGCTCAGTGCTACGTCCGCCGCGTCCAGATACTCGGGCCGGGGAATCCGCTTGCCGCTCTCGATCTTGTAGACCAGGTCGTCGCCGTACCCGACCGCCGCGGCGAACTCGGCGACCCGCATCCCGGCCGCTTCCCGTCGCAGTCTCAACTGCCGTCCCACCGTGGCCACTACGGCGAGCGCCCAGTCGTCGTCCGGGTCCACCTCCCACCCCGGCTCGTCCGCCGCCTCGGAGTCGACCCGAGTCCGTACCGCCTCGCCGTCCACCGACATGTGCGCGCCCTTCCGTAGTGCCGTGCCGTACTCGTAAGAACGCCACCGACAGCTTGGACAGCACCGGACAAACAGTGGACGGTGACCCTACGCAACAGCTTGATTACTCGGCACGGTAAGCCTGCGCGGCCACGCTGAGTGATGTGAATCAGGAAATTGCCGAGCCCACGACCCAACTCGACACCGGCGCCCAAAGCTTCAGCGTCCTCCTGTCGTCCACCCCACGGGGCGCCCGCCTGGCCCGCCTGCTCGCCGCCGACCAGCTCCGCACGTGGGAGCTCCCGGTCGAGGCGGCGAGCCACATCGTGGCCGAGCTGGCGACGAACGCGGCCACGCACGGCCGGCTTCCCGGCCGCAGCTTCCGCCTGACGCTCTACGTGGTGGGCAGCACGCTCCGTATCGAAGTCACCGACACGCGCGGTGACCGCCACCCGAAGCTCCAGGATCCGGACGCGGACGCCGAGTCCGGCCGGGGCCTTCTGCTCGTGGACGCCCTCGCCGACCGCTG
The DNA here is from genome assembly GCF_044743035.1 of Streptomyces sp. NPDC087787. Classification (NCBI taxonomy): domain Bacteria; kingdom Bacillati; phylum Actinomycetota; class Actinomycetes; order Kitasatosporales; family Streptomycetaceae; genus Streptomyces; species Streptomyces sp. NPDC087787. The sequence goes on along the minus strand of NZ_JBIUVQ010000021.1, from coordinate 2,116 downwards.
GGGTGTGACCGAGGACCGCTTCCCGCGCAAGATCACCTGGGCCGAACTGCGCCTGCCGCCACCGGAACGCGCCCCCACGAGTTCCGGTGGCGACGACGACTGAAAGCAAAGGAACGAGGGGGAAATAACCCCTACCAAGCCCCACCCCCTCCCGCCCGTGGCCCGCGCTCACTCGGGAGGGTGAACATCCCCGGCTCGGCTGGATTTGGCAGCCCCCGACGGCTCTACGCTCGGCGCAACGCAGCACAACAACCGCAGACATGCGACGGCCCCCGCCGGGACGGCAATCCCAGTGCGAGGGCCTGACCACCGAGGAAGAAAAGGCCTTCCCGATGGGTACCCAGCACCCTAGCGTGCCCCCGCACGCCCAGTCCCGTATTGCGGGCGACAAGCACCCGAACCGAGGCCACCACACAGGCGGCCTGGTCCACGACAACACCCGCCACACCACCCGCTTCACGGTGATCGGCAACCACCTCGCCCAGCACCGCGAGTTGTCGCTCCTCGCGATCGGCCTCGGCGTGCACCTCCAGTCGCTGCCGAAGGGCGCCCGCGTCGACATCAAGACCCTCACGGTGCGCTTCCCCGAGGGGGCCACCCGTATCGCCGCCGCCCTACGGGAGTTGGAGGCCCACGGCTACCTCCGCCGCCCCCGCCAACGCGCCCCCGGCGGCCGTATCGTCACCCGCACGATCTCCTGCAACCAGCCGGCCGCGGGCCGCCGTCACCACGACGAATCGCCCCACACCGCCCCCGACGCACCGGACCGCCCGGCGGCGGCAGCGCCGAAGCAGGAGCAGTGCGAGAAGCAGGCTGCGCGTGAGACGGGCGGGGCGCACGAGAAGCGCGCTCCCCGCAAGCCGCTCCCCGCCGTCCCCCGCCCCGCGTATCCCGCCCCCGCACTCCTCAAGGCGGCCACCGACCTCCTCGCGGACCTCCGCCGCCACGACTCCCGTCTCCTGCTCTCCGCCTGCGACACGGCCGACCTGGCCCCGGGCGTCGCCGCCTGGCTGGAACGTGAGCTGTCCCCCGCCGCCGTACGCCACGCCCTGACCGCCGATCTCCCCCCGGAGGGACTACGGCGGCCCGCCGCCGTCCTGGCCCACCGCCTCAGCGCCCAGCTACCCCCGCCGCTCCCGTTCCGCGCCCCGGCCGCCCCTCCGCCCATGCGTCACCCGCTCCAGACCTGCGAGGGCTGCGACCGCGCCTTCCGCGCCCCCGCCCCCGGCCGCTGCCGCGACTGCCGAACCGATATCCAGGAGGACGCCTAGCATGAACGTGACGATCCTTGCCCCTGGGCACAGACGACGAGGAGCGAGCGCCATGGCCGTCGTACCGGACCACGCGAAGCAGGGCGGCTCCCACCTGTATCGCGCCATGCGCGACTTCGTTCAGTCCGCGGACGACACGCTGCCGGGCAAATTCGAGATCACCAGGGAAGGGATCGTCCTCGACATGATGTCGCCCAGCGGCCGCCACGAGCTGACCGCACTGCGGCTCCGGAAGCGCCTGGAAAGGGTGATGCCGGAAGAGATCGTCGCCCATACCGGCGAGCCCGACGTGGAGAACGAGCCCGAAGGCGTCATGCGCCGCCCGGACGTGATGGTGATCGCCGAAGAGGACATGGACACCGAAGGGTCCATCGATCCCCGAACGATCGTCGCCGCCATCGAGATCGTCTCCCGTTCGAACCCGGGCAACGACTGGGTGGGCAAAGTGCGGGACTATCCGCTGCTTGGCATCCCCGTCTACGCCGTCTTCGACCCGCGCACCGGCGAAGGCGCGGTCTTCACCGACATCCACCCCACCCCGGACGGTCCGCGCTACGCGACCCGCAAGGACTTCGTCTACGGCGAGGACGTCACCATCGGCGAGTGGACGATCGCGACGGACGGGCTGCCGCGTTACCAGGACGGCGAACTGACTTGAGCACATCCTGAACGATCAGGCTGATCGCGCTCACGCCACGTGTGGCCACAGCCCGAGCGGGCGTATCAGCCCGTTCCAGCGGCCCGCTGCTGTCAGTGGGCGGTTCGTAAGGTGATGCCCGTTTCCGGCTGAGGTTGGGGCAAGGCCGCTGGTGGCGGTTCCGTCGGCTATTGCTTCCTGGTGAAGT